>CAZOLY010000114.1:0-11039 GCA_964580815.1 uncultured Bacteroidales bacterium | reverse complement strand
CCAGTGCAATAAATGTTCTGGAAGAGGCTTACCATTACAATTATAATATTTCAGCTGTTAATTACCGGTTGGCTGCATATTATATATATAATGATCAACCCTCCCTTTCTTATAAATACTTTGAAAAAGGTCTGTTGTTAAATTATAAAGAACATAATGAGGTTTTGTATGATTTTCCCAAAACAAAGGAAAATGACAGGATAAACCGCCTTATTTTTAAGTACCAGAATTTAAAGCAAGCGTAAAATGAATATTTCTTTACCTCACATGCCCTACAGGGCAAAGAAACCCCGCGAATCAGGTATAACCATGGTGATGGATAAGGGATTAAGCCTTCAGGAATCAGAAAATTTGATAGAGGCTGCAAACGAGTTTGTAGATGTCGTCAAACTGGGTTTCGGCACCTCACTCGTAACAAGCAAGCTGCGTGAAAAAATAAAACTTTATCAAAAGGCAAAAATGAAAGTGTATCTCGGAGGGACCTTGTTTGAAGTTTTTGTTATACGTGATATGTTTCAGGAATACATCAGGTTTATTGATAAATACGGACTCGAATGTGCTGAAGTATCTGACGGCTCAATGTATATGCCTCACGAAAAGAAACTTGAATATATCGAGAAGCTTTCCGAAAAGGTTAACGTGCTTTCCGAAGTAGGCTCAAAGCAGAAAGGCGTTGTTATTCCTCACGACAGTTGGATAAGCATGATGAAAAAAGAGCTTGGAGCAGGATCATGGAAAGTTATAGCCGAAGCAAGGGAGAGCGGAACTATAGGCATATACCATAGTGATGGTTCTGCCGATAAAGAACTGATTGAAGATATATCACAGCATGTTAATTCGAACGATATAATATGGGAAGCACCCCTTAAATCACAGCAGGTATGGTTTATCAAACTATTCGGATGCAACGTTAACCTTGGTAATATAGCCCCCAATGAAGTTATACCACTTGAGACCTTGCGATTAGGCCTGCGTGGGGACACCTTTTTTGATTTTCTTCCCGATAACCTGAAGGGCAAAAACCAGGAACCCCCAAAATGAAATACATTTTCTTCAAGATAATTGTAATAATATTTATTTTTTTCCCGGGTGTTATTAAATCATTCTCTCAGCTTTCGGTATCAATAGAAATAATTGATACGCTATCCTGTGCAGGCATTGATGGTGAACTCAGGGCAGAAGTGACAGGAGGCAATGAACCGTATATTTTTCTGTGGCACGGTCCGGATGATTTTTCTTCAGATAGCCAGGATATAAACGGACTGTATAATGGTACATATTATGTTATTGTTACTGATGAAGATTATAACCAGGCATCAGATACCGTTGAAGTTGATGGCCAGCTATCAATGATTATCAATATTATTGATACATTTACATGTTATGGGGCAGACGGGACAATAAGTATTATTCCTGTCGGAGGTACTCCCGCATATACTGTCACGTGGACAACATTCCCTGCGTATTACCATCTTACTCCTCCTTATGTGGCAGATACAATTTTTAATATGACCGAAGGGAAGTATACGGTAGAGGTTACTGATGAGGGTGGTTGTAAGGTCCAAACAGATATTTACAATATGTACCCTCCCGCTGCAATTGTATCAGCCGTAGCAGGCTATTACGGTGATTATAATATCAGGTGTAATGGGGAGAATAACGGGCAAATTATGATTGTTAACCCGGAAGAGGTTTTATTGACTTATAGATTTATGTCATTGGATTCTGTTATAGACACCACTTTTCAGAGCAATGCAATTACTCTTACATTTGATAGTTTGTATGCAGGGGATTATTTAATATCACATACCAATAAAAAAGGATGCACCGGATATATTTATGAAACATTAACAGAACCCGGGCCTTTATCAATTGTATTTACAAATAGTGACAGTGTATGCACGGGACAGGAATTATCCATTTCTCCTGTGACAAGCGGAGGTATGCAACCATATAGCTATCTGTGGAATACCGGCGAGGACAGTCAAATTATTACCGATACATTATTTGCTGATAAAACCTATTCTTTAACAATAACTGATGGTAATGGCTGTATTGATACTGCGACAATAAATGTGAAAGTATATACTCCTTCATCTTTTAAAGCTGAAGAGCTTTATAAATTTAGAATATATCCAAATCCGGTTGAAGATCATATTATTATTGAATATACGCTTAACGAAGCGTCTGATATACAAATTGATTTTCTTGATATTAATGGCAGGATAAAAAAAGTATTATATAATAGCCGGCAGCTTCCTGGTTTTTATTCGAATGCTTTTAATTTAAGGCAATCCGGAATTAGTTCAGGTTTGTACATCCTGAGATTTAAAACAAACAGGGAAATAATATATAAAAATATTTTTATAGCAAAAAAATGAGAGAATACATAGGTTTATTTTTTAAGGGCGTGGGTGTTGGTGCGGCAAATGTTATTCCCGGTGTGTCGGGCGGCACAATAGCACTTATTACAGGTATCTTTGAGAAGTTGATCAATTCGATCAAATCATTTGATTTAAAAGCATTGAGGTTTATATTTACCGGGAAATTCAAATCGTTTGCAAGACATGTAAATCTCGATTTTCTTATTGCCGTATTCAGCGGCATAGCGGTCAGTATTTTATCACTGGCAAAGTTGCTTGATTACCTGTTCAATAATTATCCTGTCTACGTATGGGCATATTTTTTCGGATTAATATTGTCATCCGTATACTTTGTGAGTAAAAGAATATCTCACTGGCACCTCAGCGTGATAATAAGTATGATAACCGGTACGGCAATAGCGGCTCTGATTTCTGTATTAAATCCTGCTGTTGAGAACGAAAGCTTTATTTATCTTGTTATATGCGGTATTGTTGCAATATGCAGCATGATACTGCCGGGATTGTCCGGCTCATTTGTGCTCGTATTGATGGGAAATTATAAGCTTGTAATGATAAATGCTGTTACTAATTTCAGGTTAGAGATATTAATACCTGTTGCTCTCGGAGCAGCATGCGGATTAATAGCCTTTTCCCATTTCCTTTCATGGGTATACAGGAAGTTCAGGGATCAGACTATTGCTTTGTTAACCGGATTTATACTGGGATCATTGAGTATATTATGGCCCTGGCAAAAACCGGTTGTTCTGGCTGATGCCGCCGGTAATCCGATTTTAAAGGACGGTAAGCAAATAATCAGCGGCTTTACAAAATATGTTCCGGGGGAATTTAACCGGGAAGTTATAATCGTAATTGCACTGGTACTTGCAGGATTTATTACAATACTGGTAACTGAAAAACTGGCAAAACAAAATAATCATTAAAATTAATTTTCTATGAGACAATTCGGACTTATAGGTTATCCTTTAAGCCATTCTTTTTCAATGAAATACTTTAATGATAAGTTCAGGAATGAGAAAATTGATAATTGCCGGTACCTTAACTTTCCTATAGATACAATTGAGAAACTGCCGGCACTGATTTCAGGAAATAAGGAGTTAAACGGACTAAATGTGACGATTCCCTATAAGGAAAAAGTAATTAAATACCTTGACAAAATTGATGATACGGCCAGGGAGATTGGAGCAGTAAACACAATTAAAATTAACAGAAGTAATGATAAATATAAACTAACGGGCTATAACACCGATGCTTATGGTTTTCAATATTCCATAGCACCCCATTTAAGAGACATTCATAAAAAAGCCATGATCCTGGGTACAGGAGGTGCTTCAAAGGCCATTGCATACGTATTTAACCAGCTGCATATAAAATATATTTTTGTTTCACGGAATCCCAGGATGGGCAATCATATTTCATATGATACTCTTAACAAACAATTGATGGACGAACATAAAATAATAGTTAATACTTCTCCCGTCGGTACATATCCCGATATTGATAAATACCCGGATATACCTTATGAATATATTACCGGTAACCACCTTGTATATGATCTTATATATAATCCCGAGATAAGTAAATTCCTGGAAAAGTGTTCACTGAAAGGTGCAAAGGTGATTAACGGATTGTCAATGCTGCATCTTCAGGCGGGAAAAGCCTGGGAAATATGGAATAGCGCGGATTAATAACTTTGAATTGCCATCTCCTGGAGCTTGGCACTTACCTTTATTCCGTATTTGGAAGCATTTGCCTGCTTCATTTCAAATTTAAGCTTGTCGCCGACAATTAAAAAATTTATTGCTGATCCCAAATCAATAGACCCGGCCTTTTCAGTAATTAACAGAGTGCTCATATTATCTATCTGCGCAACTATCTGACCAATCTGTTTGGTGCGGCTGAAAGGTATAAAAAGTATGTGGCATTTGGTAATTTCTTCGACTGATTTTAACTCCTGTATAGATATATCCTGGGTTCCCACTTTTTTACCTGTAGTATAACTTATTAATTCATCCGCCACAGGAGAGGGACCGAATGTTCCTATAACAAACGGACCTGTTTTATAATTGGCCGGCCATTCAATTAATCTTGAGAAATTGTATATAAACATTGCTTGTGCTCTGGGTATGCCTGTTTGTGCATATATAAAAGCAGGAATAATTATTATAAATAATACTGTAATTATAGCAGATTTTTTCATAATAAATTCTGATGTTTTCGCAATTTTCTACGTTAAAAAATAAAAAATGTTTTACAAATATAATTCAATGATTTATTCCATTGGGTAAAGAAAGTCATTTTAAATATTATTAACAATAGCAAATATCAAATTATATTAACATGGTATTCTATATTTGTTAAAAATAATCCGTGTGCTGGAGCTGTGTAGCTAAACTTGATTTTTTTTTCGACGATTGTTTTAAAATCAGAAATTTCCATTTTATCACGGCCTATTATTATCATGGTCCCGGCAATGGCCCTTACCATATTCCTTAAGAACCGGTCAGCTTTAATGCTGAAAATTAAGCCGTCTCCATAATCATCCCATTTCGAATAAAAAATCCTGCAAATGTTTGTCCTGACATTGCTATGCGATTTGCTGAAACTTGTAAAATCCTTTACGCTTTCAAGCCAGGCAGCCGCTTCACTCATTTTTTCAAAGTTTAACCTGTCATATATGTACCAGCTGTATTCCTTTGTAAAAGGATCATTTATTCTTGAAATATGGTAGTCATATGTTCTGGATATCGCATCAAACCTGGCATGTGAATGTTCTGTGACTTTAAATATTCTGTATACCGCGATGTCGGAAGGCAAAAGACTGTTTAGCCTGTAAATTAAACCCGGATCATTTTCCAGCTGTGTATTTTCACTGTCAAAATGGGCCATGAAGAACTTTGCATGAACTCCTGTATCAGTCCTGCCAGCTCCTGTCGTCACGATTTTTTCCCTGATGACAATTGACATGACTTTGTCTAAAACGGACTGCACCGTAACCGCATTTGGCTGAATTTGCCAGCCATGGTAATGTGTCCCTTTAAATGCAAAATGAATAAAATACCTTTGTTTTATAGCCATGCCTGTTTTATATCTGTTGCTGAAAATTAATACAGTATTTCTGCCAAAATTGCAAACTCTTGATTTATTATCAACCGGAAATTATAAAAAATTTGTAACTAGTTGATATTTAACAATTTTTAACATAAGTTAACTAGCAGAAATTCAATATATTATATCTATTTAAAAAAAAATAACAAATCATTTGGAATAAATTTTGCTACCTTCGGCACTGTTTAAATAAAAATCAATTAATAAAGTTAAAAATTAACAATAGTATGGGCGAAATAGCAATAAACATAAAAGAATTAAATGAAAAAATACAAAAGGAGAGCTCTTTTGTAGATATTATTAATATTGAGATTAAGAAGGTAATTATCGGACAGAAACATTTGATTGACAGCTTATTGATAGGTCTGCTTTCAGATGGGCATATACTTATTGAGGGGGTGCCGGGACTGGCAAAAACACTGGCTATAAAAACACTTGCACAGACTATTGATGCCAAATTCAGCAGAATACAATTTACTCCTGATCTGCTACCTGCTGATCTAATAGGCACTATGATCTATAGCCAGAAAAAGGAAGACTTCCTGGTAAAGAAAGGCCCTGTATTTGCCAATTTTATACTGGCCGATGAAGTTAACAGATCTCCTGCAAAGGTTCAGAGTGCTCTTTTGGAGGCTATGCAGGAAAAGCAGGTTACAATAGGTTCTGAGTCCTATCCGTTACCTATGCCCTTTTTGGTAATGGCGACCCAAAATCCTATAGAACAGGAAGGTACCTACCCCTTACCTGAGGCACAGGTTGATCGTTTTATGCTCAAGGTTGTAATAGGCTATCCTAACCAGGAGGATGAACGACTCATAATGAGAGAAAATCTCGGTAAGGTATTTCCTTCGCCTTCAACTGTCATGAAACCTGCAGATATATTAAGGGCCAGGGAAGTTGTTAAAGAAGTATACATGGATGAGAAAATTGAACAATACATATTAAATATAGTCTTTGCTACAAGATACCCCGGTGAATATAATCTGGGGCAATACATTAATATGATTAATTATGGAGGTTCACCAAGGGCGAGCATATATATTGCAGCAGCATCAAAAGCTTACGCCTTTATCAAGAGGAGAGGTTATGTCATACCTGAAGATGTCAGAGCTGTTTGCCATGATGTGCTGAGGCACCGAATCGGACTTACATATGAGGCGGAAGCCGAGAATATCTCTACTGAACATATTATTACAGACATACTTAATAATATCGAGGTTCCTTAATAAACTAATGAATCTTAAGATTAATGAGAATAAGCATTTATATAGCGGCAATAGCTTTTATTTTGACATTACAGGTCAATGGCCAGAATTATATCGGGCTTCATAAGGATGAGATTAACAGTTTAATGGAGGAGACACAAAGGGACTTTAAACTGAATACAGGGATTAAAAATAATGTGTACAATTATCTCAAATATGAAGACAAGGTAAATGAGCAGACCTTATTATTCTTTCTTGATGAAGATGATTGTTGTACCTGTGTAAGACTTATGTCGGACTATACCAATTTAAGCGATGTTAGAGATACATTAAATAGCAAGTATACAAGGACTGGTGAAAATACATGGACCTATAAAGAAATGGGTGTAATATATATAGTCAGGCTGGAGAAGGAAGAGTGGTTCTTTACAGTTATCACAAAAAAAGAGGATTAATACTATACTGAAGTTTATTTGAATTGTGGAAGCAACTGAATTAATTAAACGGGTTAGAAAAATAGAAATAAAAAGCAGGGGCCTGTCAAAACATATTTTTGCCGGGGAATATCATTCTGCATTCAAGGGGAAAGGCATGGCCTTTAGTGAGGTGAGGGAATATCAATACGGAGATGATATCAGAAATATAGACTGGAACGTTACCGCCAGGTTTAATCATCCCTATATTAAGATCTATGAAGAAGAGAGAGAACTGACGGTAATGTTAATAATTGATGTAAGCGGTTCGCGCGAATTTGGGACACAATCGTTATTGAAAAAAAATCTTATAACTGAAATATCCGCAGTACTGTCGTTTTCTGCTATTCAGAATAATGATAAAGTAGGTGTTATAATGTTCAGTGACAGGATTGAAAAATTTATACCCCCCAAGAAAGGAAAACAGCATATATTAAGAATCATAAGAGAACTTTTAAATTTTGAGCCCCTGAATAAAGGAACAAATATTACCGGGGCTCTAAGGTTTCTTATTAATGCCATTAAAAAAAGAAGCACATCTTTCTTAATATCTGATTTCATGGATGATAATTTTGAAGACGCACTTAAAATAGCTTCAAAAAAACACGATTTAGTCGGACTGAAGATATATGATGTGAGAGAGACAGAATTGCCGTCTATAGGATTAATAAAACTGCTGGATGCCGAGAGTGGTGAAGATATATGGATCGATACCTCCAATAATTATATACGTGATATATACAGGCATTCATGGAGAAGACGCACAGAAGACATGAATGAAATGTTATCTAAACTTGGTGTGGACTATACCTCTATATCAACTGGAGAGGACTATGTGAAACCATTAATAAATCTTTTTAAAAGAAGAGCCCGGTAGAATACTTGAAACAGAAAGAAAAAAAATTAGGTTTGAAAAGATATAAAAAGAATGGATAAAAAGGTCGTTAAACGAATCACAGGTTTATATATAATTTTAGTATTAGTATTTGTTTCGCAAGCAGCTTATCCCCAGCTGGTCACTATTAATATTGAACTTGATACAAACAGGATACTTATAGGTGATCAGGTGAATATGTCAATTGAGGTCATAAAATCAGGGAATTCATCTGTAATATTTCCGGAATTTGATAAAAACCTCACTGCTGAAATAGAAATAGTAGATAAGTCAGATATTGATTCCTCAAAGTTAGATAATAATAAGATTGCTCTATATCAAAATCTGACTATTACAGCTTTTGACAGCGGACTGCTTTATATCCCGCCTGTAAATTTCATATACAGTACCACAGGATTTACCGATTCAATAAGTTCATCGGCTAATTATCTGGAAGTCCTTCCTGTGAAAATTGATACAACAGGTACAATAAGAGATATTAAAGGATTATATAAAGCTCCTTACAGTTTCAGTGAAATATATCCGTATATATTGCTGCTGATTTTTGTCGGGTTGCTTATATGGTTTATTATATACTATATCGACAGGAAAAGGAAAGACGAACCAATACTCAGAAGAATAAAGCCTTCTGAGCTGCCTCATGTTATTGCTTTACGGGAGCTTGATAAATTAAAAGCCGAAAAATTATGGCAGCAGAATAAGGTCAAATTATACTATACAAGGTTAACTGAAATAGTCCGCACTTATATTGAGAGAAGATTTGATATCATGGCTATGGAAAAGACGACAGGTGAAATATTGTATGAATTTAAGGACAGGGGAATTGAAAATGTAAATTATAATATTTTAGAGCAATTGCTTAATCTTGCCGATTTGGTGAAGTTTGCGAAGGGTGAGCCCCTGCCGGAAGAAAATACTGCTCATATGGAGAATGCCTATGAGTTTGTTAAGAATACCAGATATGTGCCGGCTGAAGAAACCGGCGCTGAAGATACGGGTTTAAAAAACAAACAGAAAGAATTAACAGCTTAAAATATGGGTCACTTTGAATTTGCACATCCGGATTATTTTTATTTACTGTTATTATTAATACCTGTGATTGCATGGTATATATGGAAGGAAAAAAAGTTCAATGCCACAATCCTCATATCAACAATTCAGCCGGTGCTAAATGCCGGAAAGTCTTTTAAAACTTACTTCAGGCATATATTATTTATACTTAGAATATTAACTTTAATACTCCTCATAATAGTCCTTGCCAGGCCACAATCTACAAAGAGCTGGGAAAAGAGTATTACTGAGGGTATAGATATAATAATAGCACTGGATATTTCAGGGAGCATGCTTGCACGCGATTTTAATCCGGACAGGCTGGAGGCTTCAAAAGATATAGCCACAGAGTTTATTTCGGGAAGAAGAAATGACAGAATGGGACTGGTCGTATTTAGTGGAGAAAGTTTTACTCAGTGCCCTTTAACTACTGATCATAAAGTATTGATAAACCTGTTCGGTAACATTAAAAGCGGCATGATTGAAGACGGAACAGCCATTGGGGTCGGACTGGCAAACGCTATAAAAAGACTAAAGGATAGTGATGCTATAAGTAAAGTGATAATACTGTTAACTGACGGTGTAAATAACAGGGGTTCCGTTGACCCTTTAACAGCAGCCGAAATTGCAAAGACCTTTGGAATAAGGGTATATACAATCGGAGTCGGCAGTATGGGTAATGCACCTTATCCGGTGCAAAATCCATTTACAGGAAGTATTGTTTATCAGAATATGCCCGTGGAAATTGATGAAGAAGTGTTGCAGGAAATCGCCGATATCACTAACGGCAAATACTTCCGTGCAACAGATAATGAGAAACTTAGAGAAATATACAGGATAATTGATAAACTTGAAAAATCAAAGATCGATGTCAGGGAATACAGTAAAAAGCAGGAGAAATATTTGTGGGTTGCCTTCGCAGCAGCCATAATATTATCAGGCGAAATACTGCTGAAAAATACTGTGCTTAAAAATATACCTTAATGTTTATTTATTATGTTCAGATTTGGTCATAGTGAGTTTCTGTATATGCTTGCCGGTATCCCGGTACTGGTAATTATTTATATTATTGCATATCAAATTAAGAAGAAATCAATCAGGAAGTTCGGAAATCCGGCTGTTGTTTCACAGTTGATGCCTGATATTTCAAGTTTAAGGGCACATTTGAAATTTATTATCCTCACCCTGGCATTAATAACTTTAATTTTTGCGTTATCGGGCCCGCAATTCGGTTCCAGGCTCAAAGAGATAAAAAGAAAAGGTATTGAGATAATTATTGCCCTTGATATTTCAAACAGTATGCGAGCCGAAGATATTAAACCTGACAGGCTGGAAAGGTCCAGGCAGGCTATACTCAGATTAATTGATCAGCTGGAAAATGACAGGATCGGACTAATTGTTTTTGCAGGCGATGCATATACGCAGGTGCCGATTACAACTGACTATGATGGAACAAGGATGTTTTTGAATAATATTAATACGGATATCGTATCACGTCAGGGTACTGCGATTGATAAAGCTATAAGACTGGCCAGCATCTCATTTACACAGAATGCTGAAGCAAACAAAGCAATTATTATAATATCTGATGGCGAGAATCATGAAGGAGATGCAATTCAGGCTGCAGAAGAGGCATATGAAAAAGGAATAAAGGTCTATACAATAGGTATGGGGTCACACGAAGGGGCCCCCATTCCAATTAAGGATGCGTATTATCAGCAGGAGTTTTTAAAGGACCGGCAGGGAAATGTGGTTACTACCAAGTTGAATTCAAAAATGCTAACTCAGATTGCAGTGGCAGGAGGAGGCAAATATTATCATGCAACAAGTACTAATGTTGGCCTGAATAAGCTGTTTAGTGATTTGGACAAGCTTGATAAGGTTGAAATTGAATCTTGGCTCAAGTCTAACAGGATTAAAACTTCAG
>CAZOLY010000113.1:0-11130 GCA_964580815.1 uncultured Bacteroidales bacterium | reverse complement strand
TTGAGTTTTAATTTCCATAAATTTTTTTTCATAGATAATAAGTTAGGTTTTTGGTTAATGAGAAAAGTTTTATATTAATTTTTTATATATAATAAGAAACAGGATCAATTCCCTAATTTTCAAACCAGTTAAAATAAGCCATAACAAATTTATCAATAAATATATTACCCGGTATTTATTATTTAACTATTTCTATTGTCTTTTCAGTTCTGATGTCATGGGATGATGAACCCAGCATTATTTTTACTTTTCCTGCTTCTACTTCAAAAGCATGGTTGCAGCTGTTCCAGTATGCCAGGGTTTCGGCTTTGAGAGGGATATCAACAGTTATCGTTTCGCCGGGCATTATTGTAACGCGCCTGAATCCCCTTAATTCCATTGATGGTCTCTTCACTTTCGAGTTCAGATAGCTGACATAAAGCTGTACTACCTCATCACCCTTATTATCGCCGGCATTACGGATATCAATGCTTACCGTTATTTCATCATTTTTGTCCACTTTGCCGGAACTGACTTTCATGTTTGAATATTCAAAGTCCGTATAACTTAATCCGTATCCAAAGGGATAAAGGGGCTCGTCATTAAAGTACATATATGTGCGGCCATTGCGTATATTATAATCCATCATTCCAGGCAGCTGGTCCAGAGACTTAGGCCATGTCTGCACAAGCCTGCCTGCCGGATTATAATCCCCAAACAATACATCGGCGAGCGCATTTCCCAACTCCTGGCTGCTGTGTGTCATGTGCAGGATGGCAGGTATATTTTCCTGTGTCCAGTTTATGGCATACGGAAAACTGCTTATAAGCACTACAATAGTATTTGGATTTGCCTTATATACCTGCTTTATCAATTCTTCCTGCTCAAGGATAATTGATTTTCTGTCCACTGCTTCCTTACCTTCGCTGGGCGTTGGACAATTCTCCCATTCCGCATCACATGTAGGATGATTACCAACGCATACTATAGCTATATCGGAAGACCTGGCAATGTTCACAGCAGAATCACCGGTATTGTCAGCTGCATAATATACATTTACCTTGTCACCTGCTTTATTTTTTATTCCTTCGAGTGCAGTAACTGTATAGGGAGGATTGCCGCTGTACCAGTCAGCGAGCACCTCATTGGCACGCGGACCGATCACTGCAACCGATTTTATTGTGTTCTTATCAAGGGGCAGCATGTTTTCTGAATTCTTAAGCAGTACTATTGTTTTCCTTGTTATTTCCCTTACAATGGATTTGTTCTCTTCCCTGAGCCATGGCTCCAGTGTGTCTGTTATGCCGATAGTGCTGTAAGGTACCATTTCGGGAGGATCAAGCAAACCCAGCTTTATCATTACCCTGAAGTTTCCTCTAATAACGCTGTCTATAGCTTCATCTGTCATATATTTATTCGCTATGGCACCATAGACACCGTCACGGTAAAAGTCGAGAAACTGGTTAATGCCGGCCCTCAGGCATGCCACAGCAGCCTTATTCCTGTCAGGATAGTATTTATGTCCTCTTACCAGCAGGCTGTAACCGCCTCCGTCGGTACATATAATTCCGTTCTGTCCCCATTCGTTTATTGTCACTTCTTTTAATACGGGGTGTACTGTGCAGGGAATACCATTATAAGCATTATACGCGGCCATATAAGCCCTGGCCCCTCCCTCAACAATTCCCATCCTGAAAGGTAATGAGTAGTATTCGTAAAAGAGCCGTGTATCGAAGTCCGATGATGTACTGTCGCGGCCGTCCTCATTGCTGTTTGCAAGAAAATGCTTCAACAGTGAGGCTGTCAGCCAGTATTTAGGATGATCACCCTGCAGCCCTTTTACAAATGCCACAACCATTGTTCCGCTTAGCCAGGGGTCTTCACCGTAACACTCTTCAGTCCTTCCCCAGCGCGGGTCCCTCCCCAGGTCAGCGTTGGGAGACCTTACAACAAGCCCGCCCCTTTTATATTTTTTGTTCTGGAACATATACCTTGTTTCATATCCTTCAATAGAGGCGACCTGTCTTATTACTGCAGTGTCCCACGATTCTGCCAGTCCGATTGCCTGCGGGAAAATAGTTGTGGGTGCAGGATGTCTCTGCCCCCAGTTGCTCGGTCCTCCCATTGCCAGTCCGTGATAACCCTCGACATGACCGGTACATTTTATTCCAAGGCGCGGAACACTGGGATTCGAACTAAGGCAATCAACTTTTTCATCCAGTGTCAGCAGGGAAATGATATTATCAATCCTCTCTTCTGCCGGCAGTCCGGGGTCCTGGAACGGGTACCGGTATTGTGTAAACACATTGGTGCCAAATAACAACAATAAAATGTCAATTATTGATATACAAAGTATTTTTTTCTTCATGTTATTTGTTTTTTAGAATCAATTTGCAGATAAATTAGTTTATACTTTGAATTCAACTTAAAATAAAACTGTTTCAGTATTTTATTAATTTCTTAATTCCAGTATTCCCCATGGAATCAATTGACTTAATAATATATACACCTTTTTCTATTTGTGATGTGCTGATTTCAAATTCTTGTGATCCTGGCGTATCAAAGGTATATACTAACTGCCCCAGGCTGTTATAGATTAGTATTTGTTTTATACTGCCGGCACGGGTAAATCTCAGTATATCTTTAAAGGGATTGGGATAAATATTAATTTTTTCAGCTTCATTTTCATAATTGTCCATACCGCTGATGACAGTACTGGCATTTTCTATTAATTTGGGACCGAATGCGCCCAGGATGTATCCGTCCCTGGATTTGTATGTCCCCGGAATATAGGAAACAAATGCAAGGTTTCCTGTTTTAAGGGTATCGGTAAGTGTAAAAACAATCGTTGTGCTGTCACCTTCTTTTAAAGTTGCATCTACTATAGCATTCTCAACATTATCAACTTTTATCATGAAAGACTCAACAGGTATATCCTTTTCCATTTCTTTTGAGAATGTCACTTCCACAATTGTTCCTTCATAGTCTGATACAGCTTTCCTGAATCCGGGCAGCGGATTGCTAATGAATTCAGGGCCGAATCCTTCAAGCATGCCGCTGTCGGCTGCCATTAAGCTGCCCCAGTTATAGAAGACGACTCCTTTTTGCCTGTAAACCATGGGGGTGATAAGCGTCAGGATAATTTTATCAGGTTCATTTTCTTTGATTCGGGCACCGGTAACCGGATTGTTTTCCATGCTGTAAATATAGAAATCTGTTGCCTGTATTGTTGTTGAGTCTATATCTTTGTCAAATGCCAGTTCCACCTCACTTCCGTCGAATCCAAGACTGGCTTCTTTAAATCTTAGCGGTACGGGCAGGCCTTTGTTCATATACAAAACAAATATGGAGTCCTCATTATTTTTTATGGCAGGAACATAAAATATCCTTGAAGTATCACCTATAGTGACAATAACCTCATAATCACCATAGAATCCCTTAAAAGTCAGTATACCTTCATTGTCTGTTTTATCCCTGATATCTGTCACCCATTCTTCATGTATAAGGTGGTATAATGAGTCGGCAGCGATTTTAGGGATATTATTCCCGGAAATTATACCTGCCCCTGCGTTATAGGCCCAGGTATCAGAAAAATCCCATTGTGTTATTCCTGCGACCACAGGATGTGAAAATGCCACCCTGTACATTTTGGCATATTCGGTTGCCTGCTCCAGTTCTGATAGGCTGTTCTGGTCTACTTTCAGATCGAACTCCGTAATTCTTACAGGCAGTCCGAACCAGGCAAGGCTGTCCAGTCTCTCTTTTACCTCCTCCCAGTTAACCTGGTCCTCGAGGTGGCCCTGAACACCTATCCCGTCTATAGGCGCACCATGATCCAGCATCCTTTGAATTTCAGCCACATATTCGCCAAGGGTGCCCCAGACAAGGATATTAAATTCATTGACATACAGCATGGCATCGGGATCTTCTTCCTTTGCCCATTTAAAGGCATTCCAGTTTACCGAGTCCCCGACTCTCGTTGATAGCCAGGTCTCATGCACGGGTTCATTTATTACATCATACTCTTTTATTATTCCTTTATAGCGGGCAACATCCCTTCTTATTCTGTTTTCACAGGCTTCATATAAATCCCCGGGCGGGAGTGATGTTTCCAGTGTCCAGGAAGGCATCTGCCATGAGTTGGGGCCACCCCAGATCAATGTATGAGCGCGGACGTTCCATCCAACTTTTTCTGCCCACCTGTAAACGGTATCGGCGCCTTCATAATAATATTCACCCTGCACAGGCTCCATATAGTGCCATTTAAACTGCCCGAATGTGCCGTCATTATAATATTTCAGGGCTGTAGCTACTGCCCACGGATAATTGTTCGTCACCCCGGGAATGGGGACCGTCGTTCCAAAGGGAAACTCATGCTTTTTCAGGCGGATATCTATGGTGTCAACAACAGGATTGCTGTCATAATCAAGAATCTTAACGGCAAAATTACCTTTCCGTATGCTGTCTATTCTCTGGTTTGCCTGCTCAAGCCAGGTTTCCTGTGAATATGTTCTGCTGGTAAAAGAAGCTGCCAGGATGCCTGCTAGTATAGATGTATAAATGTTTATTCTCTTCATAATCTTTATTTCTTAATGAATTTATAAATCCGTATGCTTCCATCAGCATTTCTCAGTTGAATAAAGTAAAGCCCGCTCTTAATGTCGTACACATCAAAAGTATTGCTTCCGACATCAAATGTCTTAATCACATGTCCTGCTAAATCAATTATTCTAACATCTGTCCCGTCCGATACATTAAGGTTGTCAATTACCAGGATATCTTCGGCAGGATTTGGATAGATATACGGCATGTCTCTTGTGAACTCTTTAATATCCGTAATTATACTTGAAATATTCGTTGCCTGGACAGTGAATTCCCCGATTTCAGAACCGGTCTTTGTTGCAATAGTGCCGGGGTAATAGGTAATCCTGACATCCTGGTACCTGTAAATGGTATCTGCAAGTTCAAGTTCCATGATCCTCGGATCTTGAGGGCGGAGGCTCACTGAATTTACCTTGATCGTCTTTACAGAGTTGACTGTAACGATGAATGTAATTTGCGGTTCCTGCGAAGGATCCTCCATTTCCTGGGTAAAAGTGATCCATATCTTTGTGCCTTCTCTCCTTACGGTAGCCCCGTCAACTATCTCTTCAAAGAGCCTTACATCATCAAACCAGTAGGTAGCATTTGCATTTGTCATATGGATAACAACCATTATGTCATCTTCAGTGGTTACGGGTGATGTAAAGGTATAGGAGTAAGTCTGCCAGTCAGATGTTAAGCTGATATCCCTGTTGTCCGCATAGTAAGTATAGGGACTTGTTGCTTTTAGTACAATAAAGTTAAATCTTCTTCCCCCCGGATCTGATTTTGCCTTTACTGAATAACGGTAGCTCTGGTTCTCCGTTGCTCCCCAGTGTAAATTCTGGAATTGCACATCCCAGTAATTGCTTCCAAGCTGAAGTACTTCAACTTTAAGGCAGTTATTGCCTTCGGCAGGATCTACGGCGGATATCCCGTAAATTGCTTCTGAACCTCCTTCTGCGTATAAGTCCCATAAAGTATCCCCATATTCGAATCCCCCGTTAGGTATCAGATTTTCCTGCGTTTTTACAATACCTGTAAAATATAGTAGCATAAATGCAGCAGGGAGTAAAGATTTAAGATATTTTTCCATTTTCAAATATTCTTAAGTTATAAAATTTATAGCCGGTATTGGCCTGTTTGATAGCATGTGTAAAGTAAAGATAAAAAGTTAATTTAGAACTTTTTGTTTTCAAGGGTAGTAAATTTTAATACAGGTCGCTGGGGGTATGGTAGTAAGGCTTAACAGGTATTTTTGGATATTGATCATTCAATATAAGCCCGGTGAACATCATGTTCTCTTCCCTAATGTTCACCGGGAATACAGAGCTTTAATCAAATTAATACATAAGCTGCCAGAGTGAAATATTACCAGCCTTCATATTGTAAAAGCTGACCGTTCATATAATCCACTTCACTTGCCGGCAAGGGGAAGAAATCGTTTTTGGGTGATTCAAAGTGAATAGTAATATCAAAAGCAATCTGTACGCCGTCGAGATTTTCCTCTGCTATTCTCCAGCGCACCAGGTCCCAGAAGCGATGGCCTTCACAACCAAGCTCCATACGTCTTTCCTTAATGATATCATCAAAAGTAATGGATGCCAGGTCAGCAGGCACGGTATGGCCCGGACCGCCGCACATACGGGCCCTTTCCCTCACTTTGTTAACATATGTAAGTGCCTTTGCGTCGTCATTTAACATATAGGCTGCTTCAGCAGCAAAAAGATAAACATCGGCAATTCTTATAAGGCGCACATTCAGAGGCCCCTTGGACCAGTCAAGACGTGTTGACCAGTACTGTTCAGGTGATACTTCATATTTCCTGCAGTAGTAGCCTGTCGGACTGATACCAAAATCTATCCTGTACCATGCTTCGCCGTCCCCTTCAGGTACCAGTATGGTATCTCCGGGCCTGGCAACGGTAGTGTTAAGCCTGACGTCGAGTGTGTCATATTCGTCAACCAGCTCCTGGGTGGGACAGTTGAAGCCCCATCCGAACTGGGTGGGATTTCCACTTGCATTAGTATAACGCCTTGCAGTGGTAAAGGCAGCAAGGGCGTTACCCGTGGACTGTACCCATATCCAGTCATCATTAAGGTTCTGTATCTCAAAGACACTCTCCAGGCAATTATCGCCGTCAACGGTAAATGCATACCTGTAGCCGTTTGTCTGTTCTCCCCAGAATGTATTAAAAGTTTCTCCGTCAATGCCGACCAGTTTGTACTGCCCCGAGTTGATGACCTGTTCAGCATAGTACAATGCCGAATCCCATTGCACTTCCATATCCCCGAACCTTGCATCCCCGGGATAATTGGTGGCGTATGACGACTCATAAAGGTACACCTTGGCAAGTAGTGCCTGGGCTGCACCTTTCGTTGCACGTCCGACATCAGTACCCAGATTACTTTTTTCAGGTAATACATGTATTGCTGCCCTGAGATCACCCTTGATAAGATCATAGATCTCGTTAATGGTAACCTTGGGCTGTGCCAGCTCATCCGGACCCAGTGGCTCGGTGACCTTGCATACACCCCCATAGGCCTGTGACAGGAAGAAGTAATAGAGTGAGCGCAGGAATTTAACCTCCGCCAGGCGGGTATCAATAATAGCCTGGTTTGTCGGACTTTCTGATGCCCTGATCATCGGCAGTTTTTCAAGGGCTACATTGCAGAAGTAAATGCCCTTATAATAGAACCCCCATATCCTTTCTATGGTTGTAAGGTCCCTTGCAGTCTGAGTCATCCTGTCCAGTGCCTGTATGTCGGGAGTGTCACCTGCGCTGCCATCACCGCCTGCCTCGGCGTCATCCGATGCTATGCTTCCCATGCCTATTACGAAGTTAAAGTCAGATGTACGCATGCGGCTCAACTGTGAATAACAGGCAATTACACAGGGCTCCACAGCGTCCATGGAAGTGAAGTAACTTTCCTCTGTTTCCATTGCCAGGGGCTTGGTTTCCAGAAAATCTTCGCTGCAGCTTTGAATTACCAGGAGAAAGGTAAATAAGCCAGTTAAAAGTTTTATATATCTCATGATTACTATATTTTAAAATTAAAATTAAAATGTTGCATTAAATCCGAATATAAATACACGGGGTTTCTGGTAAACACCAACGTCCAGCCCGCGAGCGGTAGGATCTTCCCTGTCCGTGTAAATTTCCGGATCAAGCCCCGGATACTTGGTAAGTGTCACAAGATCTTTTGCTCCTACATAAACCCTGAGCTTTTCTAAATTAAGTATGTTTGTTATTTTTGCAGGCAAGGAGTATCCTATCTGGATGTTCTTTAAGCGGAGAAAATCTCCATTTTCTATATACCAGTCAGACAGGCGCAGGTTATCATTCCTGTTTGCAAGGCTGATCTTGAAAAGATCTGTATTTGTATTACCCGGATCCAATAGCGTAACCCCGTCTACATCATAAACAGGATCCCTGTACCGGTTCAATGCGTCTTTACACCAGTTTATATTACCACTGGTATTGTATAACCATACTTTATTCAGCTGGAATATGTCATGTCCGAATGCTCCCTGCCAGAACATAGATAGATCAAAGTTCATGAAGTTAAGGCTGTATGAAAATCCGACCATGAATTTAGGATGCGGATTTCCAATTACTGCCCTGTCATACTGATTAATTGTGCTGTCTCCGTTTATGTCAACAAACCTGAAATCACCTGGCTGGGCGAAGGGCTGTGCATACCTGATAGCTCCGGTTGGCAGTGTCCTGTAAGGCTGATTTGTTACGACAAGGACACCGTTGACCATTTCTGCATCTTCCTCTGTGAACAGCCCGTCGGTAACGAAGCCATAAAGAGAACCCATAGGAGAGCCTTCAGCAGTAAAAGTCATGTTGGTGAACGTATAGGCAGTGACACCACTTATAAGTGTATCTCCTCCAATATCACCAACTTCATTCTTGACATAGGTGAAGTTGAAATCAATGGAGTGCTTGAATTTTCCCGTTATGTTTTTGAAACCTACAGTAGCTTCAAAACCTTTGTTTGTGTTGTTACCTATGTTCATAACATATTCTGTTGCTCCCCCTTCATTATCGGGACTTTCCTGGTAGCTGCCTGCCAATGCCGGCAGGGGCCTTTCCAGAAGCATACCTTCGTTATTCTTTATAAAATAATCTGCAGATAAAGAAATCCTGTTTTCCAGGAAAGCAAGATCGATACCGATATTTGTTGAATTCATAGCTTCCCAGTGTAATGCACGGTTTGGTATGCCATGAAGGCTTGCTCCGGTATGAGGGGGCATAGTGTTATCTATCGCATATGCATAAACATTTTCAGCACGTACCAGTGCAATGTATTTATAAGGATCAATATTGGAATTACCCATCTGTCCCCAGCCTGCTCTTATTTTTCCAAAGCTCAGGAATGGCAGATTTTTCATAAACTCTTCCTCGGAGAATTTCCATCCTGCAGAAAATGCGGGGAACACACCCGAACGGAACTCGGGACCGAATTTTGAAGAATAGTCTTTTCTTATATTAAAAGTAAACAGGTATTTTCCCCTGTAATCAATATTCGTCCTTCCAAAGTAACCATAACCTGCAACATCATTACCTCCCCCATTCAACACTATACTTCCTTCATTGAGTGAGGCATCAAAATAATGCATTTCCCTTGTCTCATTAATGAGTTCGTATCTTGTCCCTTCCTCCCATTCATAGAGGTAATAATCTGCTGAAAAGCCGCCCATAAGGCTGAAGTTAAAATCACTGAATAATGAGAAATCGTATTGCAAAACATGCGACCATGCCCAGCTGTAAGTTCTTTCATCGCGTCTTTTCAACTGCGACTGGGGATTATTCTTTGTTGGGTTGAAAAAATACTCGGGAACAAAATCCCTGTCATGCCTCATGTTAAGATCAGCACTGAGAACTGTTTTGTAGAATAGTCCTTTTATAATATCTATCTGCAGGTTCAAATCGCCAATAAAACGGTATTCCGGTAACTCGCGATCGGTATTATCTACTTCCACAAAAGGATTGGTGACATTGGACAGGGGAGAAGTGCTCCAGTGTCCGGCTGAATCATAAGGCTCCACAAAGGGATGCATCTGTATAGCCTGGGAAATCGGAGAGTTATAGCCGTGATTTATTCTCCAGTTCTCATATCCATAATAAGTTTCATTGGAAAGGGCTATATTTTCTCCGAATGTTATACGTTTTGCTATCTTATGCGATGAATTCATACGCAAATTCAGCCTTGTATACTTTGAAGGAGGCACAACCCCGCCCTGGTAAAAATAACCGGCGCTGAACCTGTATGTTGACGCTTCATTGCCGCCTGATACAGACAGATTTACGCTATGCATGGGAGCATCTTCATAAAGCAGGTCCTGGTAGTTCACGTTCGGCAGTCCCACAAGCATACTGTCAGACCATTGCCTGGCTGGCGGCATAATGTCATTATATATGGAAAAGAACTCTTCGGTGTTACACATGTCCACTCTCCTGTGGGCATTCTGCAAACCGAAGTAATAGTCGAGTTCTGCCTTTACCTTGCCCTTCTCGCCTTTTTTTGTGGTAATAAGGATAACACCGGTACCGCCTGATGCCCCGTATATTGCGGCTGATGATGCATCTTTCAGCACTTCAATAGATTCAATATCAGCAGGGTTTATAGCACTAATGGCCCAGTGTGAGGAAGGGGCACCATCAATAACGTAAAGCGGATCATTCTTATTGATAGAGCTTACTCCTCTTACCTCTATAACAACATCTGAGCCGGGAGCCCCTGATTCGGATGTAACATATACACCGGCGGCCCTTCCCTGCAATGCCATATCAATACCGCTCACTGCAACTTCCGATAGTTTCTCTCCGGATACAGAAGCAATGGCCCCTGTCAGGTCACTTTTCTTCTGAACACCATAACCTACAACAACAATTTCTTCAAGCTGCTGGAGGTCAGGGATCATCGTGACATTTATTTCAGTCTGTCCGGCCATGTCGACAACCTCAGTCAGGTATCCCACGTAGGATATCTGCAGCTTGCCGGATAAGTTTTCTCCGGGTACATCCAGGGAAAAATTCCCGTCAACATCGGTCACCGTCCCCAGGGAAGTACCCTGAATAATTATGTTAACTCCAGGCAATTCTTCACCTTCAGCTGTAATAATCTTGCCGGTTATTGTTTTTCCCGGCTGTTCAACAGCTGATTTATCTTTTGCATTAAGATTAATGAAAAAACTACCTACCAACATAACCACCAAAACAACCGAAATTGTTTTTAGTCTTAGTTTCCAAAGATTCTTTTTCATAAATAATAGGTTTAGTTTTGAGTTAATAATAAATAATTATTGTTAAAGTTTTTTTTATGAGCATATAATTAAAATACAACATTAAGTCCGAGAATAAATACACGCGGCCGGGGATAGACACCTATATCTATACCCTGGTTTGTAGGGTCTTCCCTTCGTGCTGCAATTTCCGGATCAAGTCCCGGGTATCCGGTTATTGTCAGCAGGTCTTTTGCACCTGCATAAATCCTGAATTTTTCTATTCCTGCAGACCCGGTTACCTTTGACGGGATAGTATAACCTAACTGAATGCTC
>CAZOLY010000112.1:3711-11196 GCA_964580815.1 uncultured Bacteroidales bacterium | reverse complement strand
AGTTATATTCAGGCAACTTTCTTAGTTATAAAGCAATAACCAGTAGATTTAATTAACTTTAAACCTTTATTCTCAATAAATATAATGGATATTCCCAGGCAAAACATATTTAAAACAGTAAAAATAACTGGCCTGCATCTGTCGGTGTGGACCCTGCTTTTTATCCTGAATTACCTCTTTGTAAAAAACTACAGGGTATCATTTGATCTTCCCTTTCATCTTACAATATGGTTGGTTTATATTCTTCTCTTTTATCTGAATTACTACTTTTTAATACCTCTTTTCTTATTAAGGAAAAGGATAACTATTTATGTAATAGTCACTGTATGCTTACTGGCAGGTTCATATTATATTAAAGACTATTTTACAAAAAAGCATTTTGATAAAATATTTACAGAGATAAGAGGGAATATGCCCCCCAGGCAGGATTTCGAAAGAATAAATCCTGGCCCGAAGTCCGGCAGGAAGCCTCCTTTTCATTTTACTGGTCCTGGCGGGGAGAGAAAAATATTCCTGGCTTATGGCCTTTTATTAATCTTTGCGTCCAGTTTCTCAATCCGCTTTATACAAAAATGGAGGGATGACGACCAGCGTAAATCTGAAATCGAAAAGGAAAAAATCCGTACGGAGCTTTCCTACCTGAAGCAGCAGATTAATCCTCACTTCCTTTTTAACTCTTTGAACAGCATTTATTCGCTTACGATCAGTAAATCAAAAACTGCTACTGATGCGATTTTAAAACTCTCTTCAATTCTAAGGTATATATTATATGAATCGGGAAATACCCTTGTAAATTTAAAAGATGAACTTAGCATTATCAATGATTATATTGAACTTCAAAAACTGCGGTTAAATAAAAAAGTTACTATTTTATTTAATATTGTCGGTGACCCCGAATATTATAAAATTGAACCTTTCATGCTAATGCCCCTGGTTGAAAATGCCTTTAAATTCGGTGTGGATAATGTAACAAAATCATTTATTGAAATTAATATCGCCATATTGCATAAAAAACTCGAATTTAATATTAAAAACAAAAAAGTATTATCGCAGGATAATGAAAAGCAAGATTCAGGTATTGGTATAAAAAATGTTAAACGCCGTCTGGATCTGTTATATCCCGATGACTATAATTTCAAAATTGAAAATAGCAAAGATATTTTTTCTGTATTGCTTGAAATAAATTTAAAAGAATGAACTGTCTGGCTATAGATGATGAGCCCCTGGCTTTAAACGTCATAAAGGATTTCTGTAAAAAGATCAACTACCTTAATCTTATGGGTACTTGTACAAGTGCTGCTGAAGCCATAAGAGTTCTCAGCCAGCATAATATAGATCTTATTTTTCTGGATATTCAGATGCCCCATATCTCCGGCCTCGAATTTATTAAAAGCCTTTCCAATCCCCCGCTTGTAATATTTACCACAGCATTCACCGAGCATGCCCTGCAGGGATTCGAACTAAGTGCCATTGACTACCTGGTTAAGCCTGTTCCTTTTGAAAGGTTTTTAAAAGCAGTAAATAAAGCATACGAACTACTTAATTTAAGAAAGAAAAATTCAGTAACTGTTAGTCATAAAAAAGACAGCGGCCTTTCAGGTTATCTTATGGTTAAAGTGGAATACAGTACAATTAAAGTGAACCTTAATGATATTTTATATATTGAAGGATTAAAGGATTACATAAAAATACATACAGGAGGCAGACCCATACTTACCAAAAGTACGATGATAAATATTGAAGAAAAACTACCTTCCGAACATTTTATCAGGGTTCATAAATCCTATATCGTATCAATTGCAAAAATCAGTAAGATTGAGAACAACCGCATTATTTTCGGAGAGAAACGTATTCCTGTGGGCAACAGTTATAAAATAAATTTCACCAATACGATAAAGAAGTATCAGTTATAA
Organism: uncultured Bacteroidales bacterium; assembly: GCA_964580815.1. GTDB lineage: Bacteria > Bacteroidota > Bacteroidia > Bacteroidales > UBA10428. Next base: position 9,283 of record CAZOLY010000112.1, on the reverse strand, counting down.
ATTCTCTAGTCATATTTTGATTTTTGAAACCACAGATCATGCAAGGTAATATTAAGATGTACAAGCCAGTATTTTTCACTGATAAGGCCATTTTCGAGAGTCCCGTTTTGTCCAAGCTCCAGTGACAGATTAATAATGCTTAAATCTCTTTTCAGGGGTATGCCGGTACCAAAGGTCAGGGCTCCTGAATTTATCGGGATATCATCAATTACAAGGTATGACTTTTTATAGTATGCCCCCAGCCGGTAAGTCAGACATCCTAATCCGAAATATTTACATATCGGTTTGGGTGTATATTCCATGCCCATGGAATATCTTTCGCTATTTCTTGTGTTCAGCAGGGGATTTGAAAATTCTATTACCGACCAGTTCTGCATCTCAAAATCAAATCCCGCCCTTAACTTGTTTGATTTTTCGACACCTATGCCTACGCCAAATTTCATAGGCAAATGAAAATCAATTTTACTGCTTCCCAAATCAACTGTATCCTTTTCATAGCTAAAAGTTATTTCGTTTGAAGTTTTTAGTTTTTTGCTGTTTCCACAAACCAAACCTAATGTATATTTCCAATTAGCATGGTAAAGAGAGACCTGTAACCCGTAATCAAAATAAATGTTATTGAAGTATTTTGTATTCTGAATGGAATATCCGTTAAAATTATAAGTATTCCCGGCAGTTTCAGTCTGTGTTACGGAACCAAAAATATATGAAGCGTTAATTCCTGCCGAAATGTTTTTACTTATCCTGATGGAATTACCGGAATAAAACTGGTTAATGCCGCCGTTTCCTTTGTAAGTAATATTATATCTGCCAAGTTCTCCTTCAATATTCTTTGTTGAATGAATTGTATACCCTACCGAGCTGTAAGGTACCAGTCCGGTACTATTTGTCCACCAGGGGGTAATTCTGAAACCCATGGCGAGGTAACGGATATTCCCGTCTAATTTTGTCTGGACCTTATTATACGTTTTATATCTGGTATATTTTGTAAAAACGCCCACTTCAAATAAAAACGAAAGACTGTCTATGCCGCTATACGAGGAAGGATTTAAATTATTAAGGTATTTTCCCGACTGAAAAGCTATTCCCGTACCGCCCAGAGCATTATTTACCCCGAAACCATTATCTTCAATCTGCCCTGCACCAAATAACGTATAAGGAGAATCGGTAACCTGAGACCGCAAAATTTTAATACTATTTATACTTAATAAAATAACTGCAATAATAATCTTATAGTACATTTTCTATTCCCGGTTTAATACGTCATGTAATATAGCTTCAATTTTGGCAAGGGATTAGCAGCTTCGAGAATTAGTCTGTCAAAACTTTCCAGCAGCCTGTCTGAAGGGAGGCATATCAACAAGCCATGATCAATATCAAAATAATTATCTGACAATTCATCATTAATAAATTCAGTTATATCAAAGGTGTATGATGTCTCTTCATTATAGAGTTCATCCAACACAAATGATGCGGTTGTCACTGACCCGTCACTGTTATATATTACATTGCCCAGCCTGTTTATTTTATCAGTTTCATATAAAATCAAATCTTCAGGCAGCGAAAAAACACTATAGCTGGATTTAACAGGTGTTACAACTAGCTCGGCTTTAATAATTATTCCCTGCTCAAATAACAGTATATCCTGTAAAGATGGGAACCTGATCTTTGTCATTAGTGCGGTGCCTCCCTGCACATATGTCTTGTCCCCTGTTGTCGATGACGCAACCGCTTCTTTCTGGCGTTCCAGGATATCCAGCACAATGTTGCTGAAATCGTGTTGTATATGGTTAAATTGCCTGTCGCTGTATACCAATGGAAAATCATTGTGTAATACTGTAAGGGTTTCACCTATTCTATGCGAATAAATTCTAACAAGTAAATCCTCTTCAATTGCTTTAAATCCGATAATTGCCCTATTTATATTTTCATCTGAAACAATAGCAATGCCATTAAAATAGCTGAGAAAATTATCCTCTGTGGATAAAACTTCATCATCATCCATCAATTTATTAAATAAATCCATGCCTATGTTGTCACTTAACTTTATTTCAACTGAATCATCAATGCCTGGTCGCGGTATAAATGTCTTTGCGCCTATATCATTCAAATAATATGAAAATGAAGAAGTATTGTAGAGATAGCCTGATTCATCCGGCTCTATTTCTTCCAGTAACCGGTGTACAATTATCCTTAATGGCTGTAAAGTATCTCCGTAGCTGTAACCCGAATATCGAAGCAATAAAGTTATGGAATCATAAATATCGTTGTCATCTATAAAAGTATATTCCGGTAGCCCGACCTGAAAATAACTATGGCTAGTTACTTTGCCGAATGTTTCATCCTCATAACTGCCGATTAAGGCCGCTTCTGTGCCTGAAGTGGGTATGGAATCAATAATTACTGTTGAAAGCTCAATACCAAAAGTATCAATAATAATTATGGCAGTCTGTGATTCGACAAATTCCTGTCCCAATGTGAATTCATTAACATCCTTGCTACATGATACCAAGATAAATACCTGTGCTATAAATGCCGGCCAAAGAATTACTTTTAAAATTTTAAATGGAATGGCCCTTATATGCTTTTTCATTACTACAAATTATACAAACAGCAATGCAAATCAAGCTCATTTAATTTTCCTGATAAAACTTATTATACCAATACCCATAATGTGTAGACAAACTCTTTAATACGATTTACATCACTTTGCCAGTATCAATTATCTGTAGAGATTTCATGCCATTCTCATATAAAGTCGACCGGTTTGTTTTATTGGTCGGTTCTTATAACTTATATATCTATTTGGTTTTTTAAATAAATATTCCTGAAATATGTTTGTGTTTAAGTATATAACCATTTGATAATATTCAATAATGATAAAATATATTATTAATTGTTGTGTCCGTTATGCTTCATTACTAATCATTTTACCTGTATTTTTAATATTCTTTGCCTGCAATGATGATGATGATGATGAATCGGAGGAATATGTCGGCAACTGGATAGAGTTATCCGAATTTGAAGGAGTTCCGCGAAGTGATGCAGTCGGGTTCACCATAGGCAATAAAGGATACATAGGTACTGGCTACGATGGTTTTGAACGTCTCAATGATTTCTGGGAGTATGATGCTGAAAGAAACACCTGGATGCAGAAGGCTGATTTCCCGGGTGCAGCAAGGAACGGAGCTGTTGGTGTCGGGACTGATACCAGGGGATATATAGGCACCGGGTATGACGGGATTAACAAATTAAACGATTTCTGGGAATTCAATCCTGACTCAAATATATGGATTCAGAAAGCTGATTTTGCGGGATCGGGAAGATACGGAGCTGTTGGATTCGTAATAAATAACAAATGTTACATGGGAACAGGTTATGACAGTAATTATCTGAAAGATTTCTGGGAATACGATACCGAGTCTGATACATGGGCACAGAAAGTCAGTGTTGGCGGCAGTAAACGCAAGGATGCCGTGGGATTTGTCATCTATGACAAAGGATATATATGCACGGGTGTTAATAACGGGGTCTATGAAAATGATTTCTGGCAATACGATCCTGCGACAGATACATGGACAGAAATGCGCTCTATATCAGATGCGACGGATGAGGATTTTGACGATGACTATATAGGTCTTACCGGGATTAATAAAACGGCTTTTACAATAAGTGGGAAAGGTTATATCGCAACTGGAGGGCAAGGCACCACCAGTTCAGTAGTTTGGGAATATGATCCGGTTGCCGATTTGTGGGAACAAAAAACTTCATTTGAAGGTGTCAGCAGAATTGAGGCAGTGGCATTTACAATCGGCAACCGGGGATATCTTACTACAGGCAGAACCAGTGGCTATTACTTAGATGACATATGGGCTTTTGAGCCTGACAGTGAGTATGATGAATATGATTAAATATGTGAGATCCCCGGTTGTATTAATTATTACCATAATCACTTTATTATTAATAACACATAATAATATCCCAAAAACTCAGGATTATAAGCTTGAGGTTATCAGGCTGGAATCAGGGTGGGGTTATATTATCTTAAAAAACAAAAAACCTTTTATCTATCAGGAATGTATCCCTGCAATTGAAGGCAACCGCCCTTTTCCTGATAAAATATCCGCTCATAAAACCGGGAAGATAGTCCTGAAAAAACTTCTTAATCACAAATCCCCTCATGTTTCGAAAGAGGAATTAAGGGACAGCGCCCATATTAACAATATTTAACTTTTTAAATCAGGCAATAATAAGTAAATTGAAGATATAAAATTTCAGGAATGAACCAGGTATTTTTCTTGTTACTTGTTCTGGGCTTTACCCAAAGCTGGTGCTGCTCTTCCGGCATCACTCCTGTTCTTCAAAAAAGCACCGGGTATGTTAATAATTACTCTTCCGAAAGCCTGCAGGATAATGCTGCAATATTCGATGACGAAGATTTATCACCAGATATTGATCTCTTTTATCAGGTCGAAAATTTGGGCATTTTCTTTCCTTTTATTGATATTAGCTCCTGCTGTGGAATTAAAAATATTACCTATATAAGACATCTCATTCTGGTATTCATTTCAGATATTCCTCCTCCCTGTTGATTCATGTTATAAACAGGTTATTACAATTTATTCTTCTATTATCCAGAAACATTATAATAAATAATTCTTGAAAGTATAGTCATGAATTTCTGATTATACCTTAATATAACCATGAACAATTAAATTATGCAGGTTTCACCTGCCATCATAAAACTTTTGAAAAATGAAAACAATAATAAATCCAACTGTAAACAATGCAGGCAGAATCAACTTTCCTGTAGTTGAAAAAAATATAGATCATGAAATAAAAATAATAAGTTTCCGGAATAACCATAATAACAGGAGCATACTTAAACTTGGAGTAGATGATCTTAATGATGACAATTACAGAGTCTATTTAAACGGACAGCGTTTATCGTTAATAATCTCAGAACCTATGGAATATTCAAGGCCTGTGCATTTGCACAATATTAACTGGAAGTTTTATAACAGGCAGACCTATGAAGTTTTGAGAAATGTGATTATCTGGCTGCCTGAAATAAATATGTGCCTTGTAAAACATTATATGGTTCCTCACAGCCAGGTTCTTAAGATAATACTGGAGAAAGCATCTTAGGGCTTCTCTGAAAATATGGGCGCTGTCCCTATTTTAATACGGGCGCTGTTCCTGCATTTAAAATATTTTTATTAATTTTGTAAGCATAAAAAACAGCCTTATTTTAAAGATAAATGGACCTCAAAATAGTTAATCCTCTTGTCAGCAAAAGTATGATCCAAAAAAGGATTATAGGGGATGTTGCCATTTTCTCATTCGAGAATATTGAACGCATAAACGTGAAGAATGCAAACAGGATAAAGATTAAAGTGCTGAGGAGCATTGTAAATCCCAAAATAAGGAATATACTTATAGATTTGAAGGGGCTCGAATTTATTGACACCTATGGAGCACAGGTGCTTGTTACGCTGAGAAAATTTGCGGGACGCAAGCAGACAAAGTTTGTTCTTAAAAATGTATCGCCCGACTTTTATGAGATCATTGA
>CAZOLY010000112.1:0-3611 GCA_964580815.1 uncultured Bacteroidales bacterium | reverse complement strand
TGCCTTATCTAAGTAATTTACCTTTGTTCTAAGTGTAAAGACCTGCATTAAAAAATACGCGATTTAACAGATGCACAGGAATATTTAAGTCCGTAACTTTACTTTCGTATTTAATTATTTTAAACTGTTAAATGAAAAGCGGACCTGACCTTAACATTACCGACGAAGAGCTTGTTGATGATTATAAAAAAGGGAATTACCATTCCCTTGGTATGTTATATGAAAGGTACTATAAAAAAGTATATCACAAGTGTCTTTCTTTCATCAGGAGGCCCGATGAAGCCAATGATATAGCCCAGGACGTATTAATGAAAGCCCTGGAAAACATATCTTCATTCAAGGGTAATTCCAAATTTGCAACCTGGCTGTTTGCTATCACCAAAAATCACTGTATTACATATTCCAGGGGCAGGAGGAATATTTATTTTGAAGACATTACAAGCAATGAGAATATAGCTGAAGAAATGTCCGATTTAAGTGACCGCGAACTTTATGAACAGCGAGAGCTGGCTCTCGACGATATGTTGTATTCTGTTCGTGAAGCAGAAAGGCAAATGCTTGTTCTCAAATACCAGCAAAACTACACTATAAAGGATCTGCAAAGAGAACTTAATCTATCTGCCAGCGCTGTAAAGATGAGGCTTCAAAGGGCAAGATACAAGGTGCAGAAACTTTATGAACAAAGTGATGTACTGGCAGCTACTGCATAAAGACCTTATAATAATTTAGCCATAGCAAAAATTAGGGACAACAACATTTACACTCAAATAGTTATAAGGGACACAAGGTGAACATACAAAAAATTATAATTGAAATAACGACCGTATTCATGGTTTTATTTGCAGTAATTGACATTATGGGCTCTGTGCCTATTATAATCAAATTTAAGAGGGACGGTATTGAAGTCCCCCCCCTTAAAATTACTATGGTGTCTTTTATAATACTGCTTACTTTTCTTTTCGGGGGAAAATTAATACTGGGGCTTTTTGGTGTGGATATTTCATCTTTTGCCATTGCAGGGTCCATAGTAATATTTATTATAGCGCTGGAGATGATCCTGGATGTTAAGCTGTTCAGGACAGAATCTCCCAAAAGTGCATCGATTGTGCCCCTGGCCTTCCCATTAATTGCAGGGACAGGCTCAATCACAACCATGCTGTCATTAAGGGCAGATTACTCCATGCTGAGCATAATCGTGGCTCTGGCAATGAACATGATCGTGGTTTATTTAGTATTAAAACTAATCAATAGAATTGAAAAACTTATCGGTAATACGGGACTGCAGATATTAAAAAAAATCTTCGGTATTATACTGCTGGCTATCGCGATAAAACTATTCATTTCAAACACCGGAATAGTAATCAGTAAATAAGAAATAAATAAATTTATATTTATTCTATGCTCATACGTGACAAAATACTATTTTTGCCGTCTAAATATTAAATCAAATTTGTAATCAATAACATCGTAATTGACTATTTCCAGGGATAGGTTCTCATGATCCGGAAATTTTACAGCAAAAATTTCAACTATAAACGCTAATTATTGTAAATAATAACCTAAAAATTTGTAAATTTATTTATAAGAAAAAATATAATTGATTAAAAAATTCAGGTTAGTTTTGCAAGTGATACAAAATTTACGGATAAAAAACGGCAACTGGTCAGGGATATATATCAAAGATTAATGTAATAAAAACAAATTTTATCAATATTTGTTATTGTATAATTATTCCTCTGAGGAATAAAAATATTAGCGATAAAGAATAACCATCATAAAATTATTCTAACTAATTATTAATAACTTAAAATTTTAAATTATGGCAACACAGAAGAAACCGGTTGCAAAAAAAGCTCCGGCTACAAGTAAAAAGAAGAGTATCACTGAAGAAGATATTCGTAAGAGAGCAGAAAAAATATATAACAACAGAATAGCCAAGGGTCTTCCCGGCAGTCCTGAAACTGATTGGAAGCAGGCTGAGGAAGAACTCAGGCGCTCTTAACAGTATAATATTACCTGAGCTCTTAACCATAATCTTTGTATATTAATACTGCATAGATTATTCATATAACGAAAAAGTATTGCATAATACTTATTTCGTTTCCATTTATATAGGATGCCCATTATCAGAGAAGGGTTATAAAAACAAATGAGGCAGAGAAAATATATTTAACCCCATGGCTGAGAAATTATTAAGACCAGACTATCTTTTTGAAGTAAGCTGGGAAGTATGTAATAAGGTTGGTGGTATTCACACCGTAATTTCTACAAAAGTTTTAACAACCATCAACGAATATGGGGATCAGAACTATATTCTCATTGGTCCTGATGTCTGGAAGGAAACACGTGTAAATCCTGAATTTATAGAGGACAAGTATCTTTACCGGGCATGGAAGGAAAAAGCTGAAAACGATAAGCTCCCCTTCAGGATAGGCAGATGGAATGTCCCCGGTAAACCAATTGTAATTCTTATCAATTTTACCGCCCTTTTCTCAAATAAGGACAAAATATTTAAAGAGTATTGGGAAAAGTACCAGTTAGACTCACTTTCGGGACAGTGGGATTATGTTGAACCGGCACTTTTCGGATATGCTGCAGGCAAGGTAATAGAAAGCTTTTACGAATTTAACCTTTCTGCCCAGGATAAAATAGTTGCTCACTTTCATGAGTGGATGACAGGACTGGGCATTTTATATCTGCGCGACAGGGTACCACAGGTCGGATTGGTATTTACTACACATGCAACGGTCCTGGGCCGGTCTGTTGCAGGAATAGATATGTCTTTATACAACAAAATAAATGCCTTTAATAGCGCTGAAACAGCAAAGCAACTAAAAGTTGTTTCAAAGAACTCACTTGAAATAATATCTGCTAAAAGCTGCGACATATTCACAACAGTAAGCGAGGTAACTGCAAATGAATGCAAACATTTTCTCGACAGATACCCTGATGTCATAACTCCAAACGGGTTTGAAAATTCGTTTGTCCCCGAGGAAAAGAGTTTTTTAACCAAAAGGAACAAAGCCCGTAATAAACTTCTGGAAGTGACAGAGGCACTTTTAGGTTATAAAATCTCGAAGGATAGTATCTTTATTATCAGCAGCGGCAGATATGAATTCAGGAACAAGGGGCTGGATCTGTTTATTGATGCCCTGGTTAAAATAAACAGTAAGAATATAAAACTTAATAAGCAGATTATAGCTTTCATTGCCGTTCCGGCCAATAATAAAGGAGTAAATACACAGTTACAGGAAAAATTAAAAAAAAGGGATCCTTCAATCCCGGTAAAAGAAAAATATCTGACGCACCTGTTACGTGAACCGGACAATGATCCTGTCCTGAAGAAAATTAAAGATGAAGGACTTAATAATTCAGCGTCCGATAAAGTAAAAGTAATATTTGTGCCCGTTTATCTTGATGGTGATGACGGTATATTCAACTTGCGTTATTATGACTTTCTTATTGGTTTTGACTACTCTGTTTTTCCTTCCTATTATGAGCCCTGGGGATATACTCCCCTGGAGAGTCTTGGATTCAATATTCCTACAATTACAACCTCAATATCGGGTTTTGGGAAGTGGCTGCTTTCAATAAACGCGGATATCAATCAT
>CAZOLY010000111.1:0-11331 GCA_964580815.1 uncultured Bacteroidales bacterium | reverse complement strand
GTACGGCAGCCATTCCTATGAACGGCTCCACGGCCAGGGGCACATACAGCGGTCTGCCGGCATGGAGCGGCGGCGGCGGACTGGGAACATGGACGCAGAATGCCAATCCCGCACTTGCTACATTTACACCCACTGTCGCCTCTGGGTCCTTCACAGCAACATTGACTCTTACAGGAGCCGACGGCTGTCCCGATGACATAGACACAAGGACCGTAACATGGTACAATCCGCCCGTAGCTGACGCAGGTTCAGATATATCAACATGCACAGGTACGGCAGCTATACCTATGACCGGTGCCACAGCCAGCGGCAACTATAGCGGAACACCCACATGGAGCGGCGGCGGCGGACTGGGTACATGGACACAGAATGCCAACCCCGCCCTTGCGACGTTCACACCATCTGTCACCTCGGGGTCCTTCACGGCAACATTGACACTCACAGGAGCCAACGGATGTCCCGATGACACCGACACAAGACTTATAACCTGGTCCACTCCCCCTGTAGCCAATGCAGGTCCCGATATCGTGACATGCACGGGAACTGCTGCCATACCTATGACCGGCGCTACGGCCAGCGGCAGCTATAGCGGAACACCCACATGGAGCGGCGGCGGCGGACTGGGAACATGGACACAGAATGCCAATCCTGCCCTCGCCACATTTACACCGACTGCCGCATCGGGGTCCTTCATAGCTACGTTAACGCTCACAGGTGCCGGAGGATGCCCGAATGATAATGACACAAGACTTATAACCTGGGGTACACAGCCCGTGGCTAACGCCGGTGCGGACATAGTAACGTGCAGCGGCCTGGCGCCCATAACAATGACGGGAGCCACAGCCACAGGAACATATAGCGGAATTCCAACCTGGAGCGGCGGAGCTGCACTGGGAACATGGACACAGAATGCCAATCCTGCCGCAGCTACATTCACACCAACTGTAGCCTCGGGATCCTTTACAGCAACATTAACACTTACAGGTACCAACGGCTGCTCAAATGCCGCGGATACAAGACTTATAACCTGGGGCACACAACCTGTAGCCGATGCAGGTTCAAATATATCATCCTGTACAGCAACATCACCTATATTAATGACGGGAGCTACTGCTACTGGAACATATAGCGGCACTCCGACATGGAGCGGCGGGGAATTGCTGGGCACATGGATACAGAATGCCGACCCTGCCCTTGCCTCATTCACTCCCTCAGCACCATCGGGCTCATTTATTGCAACATTAACATTAACGGGTGCTAACGGATGCGTTGATGCCACAGATACAAGACTTGTTAGCTGGACTACACCGCCCACAGCCTACGCCGGTCCGGATGCTTCCATATGTTTTGACTCTGCATATATTATCACAGGAGCAGATACATCTGGCAGCAGCGGCATAATATGGACTTCATCGGGAGATGGCTCCTTTGATGACGATGAGATCATCGGTCCCGAATACACACCGGGAGTTATTGACAGGAGTAATGGGTCAGTGACTCTCTATATTGAAGCAGCGGGATTTGGATCCTGCGGCAGCGCAATTGACTCCATGGTCTTAACAATACCTCCGCAGCTGCAGGCAGCCATAGGCGCTCCTGCCCCGTTTACAATAGGGCAGTATACCAAAATTAAAGCATGCCTTTCTACTGATAACCATCTTGTGATTCAGGATTTAGGATATTATCTCGTTGCTCCCGACGGTATCACAACCATGACCCTTAAAAAGGGACCTATGGAATATGATTTCTTCGGACTGTGTAATTTCGGAAATGATGTTGATAATCTATGTTTCACAACCGAACTTCCTATAGAAGACACGCTCGATGTATGTTCCGAACCTACTCCCCTGTCAGGTGATTTTGCCGCTACAGGAGACTGGAGCATACTCTACGGCATGAATCCTGCTGAAGGAGGATGGGCAATACAGGTAAAAGATACTGCCAATGACAATGGCGGAATAGACGGATCAATAATTTATGCCAGTATTACTTTTACAGATACTGCATATTCGGGTCAGGTCCGTACGGTAATGTTTGATTCCGATACAATTGACATACCCATTCTTGAGCCGGCAAAAACCTCGTATATAGTGCCCCTCGGATTGCGCACCAGCTGTTACGGTGAATGCGACGCCCAGGCAGTAGTAAACGTTGTTGGCGGCACTCCTCCCTACACGGATTATAATTGGAGTCCTTCTCCCTACGGAGGGAACGGCACCGACAGCGTCTTGCTGTGTGAAGGAAATTATTCGGTCACTGTCACCGATGCCCTCGGCTGCCAGTCCGTTGCGACCGTTGAGGTAACATCTCCGCCCGAGATAATTATAGAGGCCGTAGTGTCCACCGATTCAATCACATGCAACGGTGATAATAATGGTATAATTGCTGCCAAAGCATCGGGTGGAACGGGAATACTTACATATACATTGCTGCCGGGTAATATTCCTTCGTCGGAAGCTGATTCGGGACGATGGGAAAACCTGCCGGGAGGTTCATATACGATACATATAGAAGATGATATGGGCTGTTCGCCGGATGATACGACAGTTTTCATTTATGAGCCAGCGGCTTTAGCCCTTAACAGTCTTGCCGTTGACAGCATATCATGCAGCGGGCTTAATGACGGCTCGATTTCAGTATCTGCAACAGGAGGTACACCTCAATACACATACTGGATAGTGCCCGGAGCAGAAGTTAACAATGACGGCTTATTTGAGAACCTTTCACAGGGCACCTACGGTATAAGATTCACCGATTCAAAATCATGTGATACCATAGTTATTGATAACATTATTGTTGGTGCTCCGCTTGTATTGAATATAGATACGGTTTATAAAGCCGACATTATTTGTAACGGAGACCTGGGCGGACTAAGTATACAGGTATCAGGAGGCTCCTCCCCGTTTGAAAGTTCATTAAACGGAGGTCCCTATACACAGACTCTTGATTATGTAGGTCTTACTGCCAATTCGTACAATGTTACTGTAAGAGATAAAAACGGATGTGAGACCGTCTATTCAAATAATCCGCTTATCCTCATAAATCCGCCGCCCATTGCAGTTGACAGCCTTTCTGTTACTGACATTGACGGGTGTTACGGTGACAGTACGGGCTCAATTTATGTCAGAGCTTCAGGAGGATGGAATAATTTCACATATGCACTTAAAGATATGGTATACCAGTCCGGTAACCTGTTTACTAACCTTGCCGGAGGAAATGATACAATATATATCAGGGATTCATTAGGTTGCACTGTCATACTGGACACAATTACTATCAACCAGCCGCCACAAATTACATTCGTAACCTTCGAATCAACACCTGTCACGGGAGACATTCCGGGAACAATAACCCTTGAAGTGACAGGCGGAACACCTGGCTACACTTACTTCATCATTCTTGCCGGAGATACGTCTTCCAATAAGACGGGATTCTTTGACAGCCTGGATGTGGGGACTTATGATATTGTCGTCGAGGATACACTGGGATGCTTTATTACCAGTTTTATAGGGATCACTGAGATAGAGCTGTCGGTGACAATTGCCAATGTTGAAGATGTGTCATGTAACGGCTTCAGTGACGGGGGCTTTGACTTCTTTATCAGTCCCGAAGGGACAAGCCCTCCGTTTATAGTGATATTTGCATCTTCGACAGTTACAGACACCAGTTCCCTGGGAACGTACAATGCAAGTTATGAAGGCCTGGGTGCAGATACCTATACACTTTATATCGAAGATCCTGCAGGAAGTGAATTTGATACTACCATCACAATAAATGAACCGCCTCCAATTGTAGTATTATCAGACGTCACAAATGCATCCTGCAACAAATACGTGCTTGACGGTTCAATAGAGCTAACAGTTTCAGGGGGCACAGGCGGATTCACTTATCAATGGACCAGGAATTCTGTTCCCGTATCTGTTGAAAGCAACCTGTATAACCAGGGTTCCGGTTATTACGAAGTAGAAATAACTGATAATTCGCTTTGCAAGGTGACAAGAGGCTTTAACATACTGGCACTCGACTCCGCTGATGCAGATGCCGGATATGACGGCGCTATTTGTCCGGGTGAAACTTATACACTTAACGGATATACTGAAAGAGGATTGAGCTATTTCTGGACACCGGCCGAATATCTTAATGATTCGGCAATACTTAATCCTACTGCCTATATTGAAAATACAACTGAATTTATCCTTATGGTTCAGCGCGGAATGTGCTGGGAAACAGACAATGTTATTATTACCGTAAATCCTGCTGACAGCATTGAAATTTACGATCCGTCAGGAATATTAGACATAGACACTGCTTTATACCTTATTGAAGGGGAAACATATCTTATAGCAGCCACACCCGATTTTCTATCATATTTCTGGACACCTTCAACAGGACTGAGTGATATCAACACGCAAGGCACCTTTATAACTCCCCAGTCCATAGTTCAGGACTATATTGTATATGGCACTAACATATTCGGATGTGTTTCATCTGATACTTTAACCGTCTATATGGCACGGGAAATAGACATAGTATATACGGGATTTACACCGAATAATGACGGCTATAATGATACCTGGCATATACCACATGCTGCGGATTACGGAGATAAAATAAAGGTGGAAATATTTAACAGGTGGGGCGAAAGAGTATTTTATTCAAAAGGGTATGGAGCTACCCAGGAATGGGATGGAAGATTCAAAGGAAAAGATTTGCCAATCGGAACTTATTACTATATTATAAAAATTGACGATACAAGATATGAGCCTTTAACCGGGGCTGTAACAATTATTAGATAATATGAAAAAACTTACACCTTTTGTAATTATATTATTGTTGTCGATGAATATTAGGGGTCAACAGAAACCCCTGACATCACTATTTATGACAAATCCTTTTGCCATTAATCCCGCCCTTGCGGGCACACATAATTATTTCCAGATAATTTCGAACAACAGGTTCCAGTGGGTGGGATTTAAAGATGCTCCCATTACCAATACATTGAGTATTTTCGGGCCCCTTGTTAAATATCCTATGGGCTGGGGAGGCACCATAACCTATGATGTGGCAGGAGCAATAAGCATAGGAAGTATTCATGGCTCTTATGCATATTATTATACGGTAAATGAAGACATTAAGGTGTCAATGGGATTAAATCTCGGTTTTATGCAGTATAAAATTGACATGGCAAATATTACCGTGGAAGATATTAACGACCCCCAGTATTATAACGCCAAAGACACGTATTATCCCCTGGATGCCTCAGTCGGAGTGTATTGCTATTCATCAACATACCATATAGGCTTTGTTGCCACGAATTTGATAAACAATAAATTTAAAATCGGGGACAAGCCTACGGGTCTAAGCAAGTTAAAAAGCCATTTCTACCTGATAGGAGGATATAAATATTTTATTAACAGGGAATGGGCTGTTGAGCCATCCCTGATTCTGAAAAAAGTATCTCCTGCACCCTACCAGCTGGACTTTAATGCCAGGGGCTGGTACCGGAACATGGTATGGCTGGGCCTCTCATACCGCACACAGGAGGCAGTGTCTGTTTTATTCGGATATATTTATAATAAGAAGATACAGGTTAGCTATTCATATGATATTGTAGTAAATAAAATGAGGTCTTACAACTTTGGCTCCCATGAATTTACGTTAAGCTACAGATTCGATGACATTAAAAAATGATGATAATACAAAGGATTTATATAAAAAACCCATTAATCTGGTTGTTCCTGGGTATAATATTATTCTCATGTTCAAATGCAAAAAAGAAATACCTGATCCCTGAAAAAAAATTAGTGCCTATTATTGTTGACATGCATATCGCAGATGGCATAGCATTTCAATATTTACCGGGAATTAAAAAATTAAAACTTGATTCCACTGCCGTATATGGATGGGTTCTGGATAAACACGGGGTAACCAAAATCCAATTTGATTCAACCATAGCCTATTATGCAAGGCACCCCGAACGCCTGGAAAGGATTTATGACAAGGTCATCGTTAACCTGAGTAAACTCGAAAGCGAACTAAAAGAAGCTGAAAAGGATGAGCAGCTGAAAAGAAGAATTACTATCTGGGAAGATAGCAGTAATTATATGTTGCCTGATGACGGGCGGACAAATCGCATAAACTTCAGCGTGCCGGTGTCAGGCCTCGGAGAATATACAATAACTGCTCAAATTAAGGCATTCAGAGATGATGAATCCCTGGCCCCGCGGATAAATGCCTTTTTCTGGTATGATGACGGCACTGAAGAAGGCTATAGGGATAATTTTAAAAGTGCCCCGATAAAGAAAAATGAAGAGATAAATACATATACAATATCAAAACAACTTAGACAAAAAAAAGTTACACACATTAAAGGTTACATATATAATCATTCGAATCAGGATACAATGTTCTTAAAGCACGCCTTTATTAGCGGCATAAAAATTACTTATGAGAGTTTTTAATAATATTGTTTTAAATTAAAAATTATGATTATCAATAAATTTAAATACGCCCTTATTCTGACTTGTATTCTAATGATAGCTGTTACCTGCAAAAAGGATGATGATGGTAAGAAAAACAGCTGTATCGTTTATGAAACGGAATTTTTAACACCCAACGGGTACCTTGAGATTTTTGAACCCGAACAGGATGGTGGAGATTTTAATATCATACTTACCGACGGTGAGTATATATCGGATTCATTGTTCTATTATAACTGGAATACTATTATATGTTTCGATTTTAAATCTGTTTCAACCACGGAACTGTCTTCAGGGGAGTATGTTTTTGATACGGACTGGTCACCGGGTTCATTTTATTACAGCTTTATTAATATGTACAGCATTACCGGAGTATCTTTTGACATAACCGATGGCACGGTTTCTGTAAATAAAACAGGAAATAATTATGAAATATCATATGATATAACTATCGGAAGCAGCACCCTTGCAACCGGATACTTTAAGGGACCAATAACGGAGATTGATAATACTCAATAGCTATTCATATCCTGTCTTTTTTCCCTAAAACCAGGAATAATTCTTAAGATAAAACATTTGCCGGGCATAATTGTTAATTTTGCGCTCTGTATTTATTATTTACTTAATATTGGAAATGGCAACTTTTCTGTTTGACAGGACTATATTCGGACCGGTAATAAGCAGGAGGCTGGGTGAGTCCCTGGGTATTAATTTATTACCCAATAACAGGAAAATATGCAACTTTAACTGCATATACTGCGAATGCGGTCCGACATATAGCGACAGCATAAGAGATTTTGATATACCCTCACGGGATGAGGTTAAAAAAAGGCTGGAATCCCGGCTTAAGGAAATAAAAAGCAATGGTTCACTAATTGACACGATAACTTTTGCAGGAAACGGGGAGCCCACCTTGCACCCTGATTTCCCGGGAATAATTGATGATACCATTAAACTACGTTCCAGATACTTGCCGGAAATAAATATTGCTGTTCTCTCTAATGCAACGCTTATAAATGACAATAAAATATTTAATGCTCTTAATAAAGTTGATCTTAACATCTTAAAACTTGATTCGGGTTTTGAAGAAACGAATAAAACAATAAACTGCCCGCTCTCACTTTTTGATCTGAACAAAACAATAGGATATTTAAAAAAGTTTGGAGGCAATTTAATTATACAGACACTCTTTTTCAAAGGCATATATAATGGCAAGGAAATAAATAACACCGCAGAAAAAGAAATTACAAGATGGTTGCAGGTTATAGAAGATATAAAGCCTGAAAGTGTCATGATCTACACTATTGCAAGAGATACGCCTAATAAAGGCCTTCATAAGATCCCTCTTGATGAACTGGTTTATATTTCTAAAAAAGTGGAAAAACTTGGAATCAGAACCCATATTTCCGGATAATGTAAAAAAAATTCTCGTTTGCCCTTTAAGCTGGGGGCTGGGCCATGCAAGCCGACTGATACCGGTTATTCATGAATTAGTACAAAATAAATTCGACGTATATGTCGGAGCAGCCGGGTATTCATCAGAATTACTCAGGCAGGAATTCCCGGGATTGAAATTCCTAAAATTCCCTTCATTTACAATCACTTATGGCAAGAAGAAATCGCTGTCCCTGCAAATATTCATGCAACTTCCAAAAATAATATATGAAATAATAAAAGAACATATTGCCTTAAAAAAACTGGTGAAAAATTATTCAATAGACCTGGTAATATCTGACAATAGATTTGGCCTTTGGAGCAAAAGGGCAGCTTCGGTTTATATCACACACCAGGTACGTGTTATATTACCCGCATACCTTAAATTTATTGAGCCCCTCATATACAGGCTAAACAAGCTGATAATTTCAAAATATGATGAATGCTGGATACCTGATTTTGCAGATCCCCTCAATAACCTGTCGGGGGCACTGTCACACATGAATGAACTCCCGGCAAATATTAAATTTATCGGCCCTTTGTCAAGATTTAACATGTATCCTGTAAATAGTCACCTTAAAGTAAAATACAGGTATGACCTGGTAATAATTTTATCAGGTCCCGAGCCCCAGCGGTCGGTAATTGAAGAGCAGCTGGTCAGTGAAATTCATAATTCGGATTATAGGGCTCTTATTGTACAGGGCAAGCCGGGGATAAAACAGATTATGAGGGCTTCTGAAAATATTACGCTGGCATCACACTTTTCAACAGCTGAATTCCTTAACATGATTAACCGGTCAAGATATATTATCTGCCGCTCCGGTTATTCAACAATAATGGATCTTGTCGCCTTAAAAAGAACTGCAATTTTAATTCCCACTCCGGGACAAACAGAACAGGAATATCTTGCCCGATACTTATCAAAATACTTTTATTGTACTGAACAAAATAATTTCAGTTTAATAAAGGCAATAGAAGAAATAAGAAAATATAAACCGCTGCCCTTCGATGCTTCCGATTCGGAATTAAAGAAAAACATACAAAATCTAAAGAGTTTTAAAAAAACAGGCAGAAAAAAGAAATTATAAAAAATCCCAGTCCGAATCCTGCATAAACCTGGGAGGGTTTATGAGAAGTGAGCATTAATCTTGAATAACCTGTTATTCCTGACATAATTATTGCAATAATCAGAATTACCATAAAGTTGGCGTTAAATCTCAAAGTCAGGCTTATTACCAGTCCTGTAAATCCTCCTATTCCAACCATATGGGCACTTATTTTCCAGAAATACGATATAATTACCAGTATTAATACCGCTATTGATGCTGCAAAAAGATATACAGAAAAAAAATAGTCCAGTGGCAGCCTTTTAACTATAATATGGGTTATATAAAATAGCACAAAAGTCATGAAATAAGGGATCACTCTTTCCCTTGTGCTGTTCATTTCAATATTTCGCACTAACCTGGTATACAAATAAAAAGGCATAAAACTCAGGGGCAGGACCACGGTAAGAATAAATATTATTAGCAAAGTACTGTTCATCAGACGGGGATCAATAACAGATATATATGTCCCCGACTTAAATATGATTACTATCCCGAGAAAAGGCATTAACAAAGGATGAAGCACAATTGATATAATACTTGCTATTTTCTTTTGCGTTTCCACTATTTATTATGCTGACTATGAATTAATATTCAACAGGTATACCTCAGAGTTCTTTTCTCATTCTTGCTACGGGTATATTCAGTTGCTCCCTGTATTTAGCGACAGTTCGCCTGGCAACAGGATATCCCTTTTCATTAAGTATAGCTCCCAGCTTTTCATCTGTCAAAGGTTTTCTCTTATCTTCATTATTGATACATTCCTCAAGAATTTTCTTAATTTCCCTTGTTGATACTTCCTCGCCTGTATCTGTCTGCATGCCTTCAGAGAAAAAGTACCTGAGCGGAAGAATTCCAAAAGTAGTCTGTATATATTTGCTGTTTGCGACCCTGGAGATTGTAGATATGTCAAGCCCTGTCACATCAGCTATATCTTTCAGTATCATCGGTTTTAACTTTACCTCGTCGCCTTCCTGGAAATATTCAGACTGAAAATTAATAATTGCATGCATTGTAAGTAACAGCGTGTTCTGGCGCTGCCTGATAGCATCTATAAACCACTTTGCTGAGTCAAGTTTTTGCCTTACAAAACTCATTGCTTCTTTTTGTTTTTTTGAAACCCCTTTTTTATTTGTGTGATAGGATTTGAGCATTTCACTATATTCCCTGCTAATCTTTAATTCAGGTACATTTTTCGAGTTGAGGCTTAATTGCAGTTCACCATCATCATTTTCCAGGATAAAATCAGGTACTATATGGTCGGAAGTCTTATTTTGAGGATCACTATAGGAACTGCCCGGCTTGGGATTAAGCCTCAATATCTCATCCAGTGCTTTCTTAAGCTCTTCTTCTTTAATGCCCATCCGGCTAATAATCTTAGTATAATGCTTCCTGGTAAACTCATCAAAGTGATCCTTTAATATTTTCTCTGCCAGCACTATTTCAGGAAGATTTTGATCCTTATTATTAATCTGCAATAACAGGCATTCCTGGAGACTTTCAGCACCCACACCTGGCGGATCAAGATCCTTTATAATCTCCAGGATCTCCGATAGCTCCTCTGCATTTGTTGTTATGTTCTGGGAAAAGGCAATATCATCAACTATTGATTCTATACTTCTTCTTAAATAGCCATCATCATCTATATTCCCCAGTATATACTTGGCCAGAATCTGCTGCTGTTCAGTTAAAGATCTTAATCCCAGCTGGCTTTCGAGGAAGTCATGAAATGTTATACCCACAGAAAATGGTATATTTTCCTTTCTGTCATCTTTCGAATAATTCCTGGTCATTAATTTGTAGGATGGGATATCTTCCTCATTCAGATAATCTTCAAATGTGAACTCATCCTGCTCACCGCCATTCATATTATCCTGGCTTTCTTGTTCTTCCCTGTACATATTATCCTCAACCGATCCTTCTTCAAGCACGGGATTTTCCTCCAGCTCCTTCTTTATCCGCTGCTCCAGCTGCATAGTCGGGATCTCCAGCAGTTTAATCATCTGTATCTGCTGGGGAGATAATTTCTGCAGTAATTTTTGCTGTAACCTTTGCTTTAACATTAAAACTGTGCATTTTTTGGTGTTCTTGGAAATGGTATCACGTCACGAATATTGCTCATGCCTGTAACAAACAGCAATGTTCTTTCCAGTCCCAATCCAAATCCACTGTGTTGAACTGTTCCGAATTTCCTTGTTTCAAGGTACCACCATAAGTCACTTTCAGGTAAATTTAGTTCTTTTATTCTTCTTTTCAGCTTTTCATAGTCCTCTTCACGCTGAGACCCACCAATTATTTCACCAATCCTTGGA
>CAZOLY010000110.1:0-11394 GCA_964580815.1 uncultured Bacteroidales bacterium | reverse complement strand
CTTACTTCAGAAATTGTCAATGAAATACTGGATAAGTTAAGCACTAATCTTACAAGTCCCCGCGATGAATTTGAAACAACAGCCGAGTTCTCTGAAAGGCGAAAAAAGCTTTCGGGGTCAGTTTTACTGGAGTTACAGAAACAAATTGAATCAAATTATAATATTGATTATGACAGTAAAACTGGAACAGTGCAAATACCTGTACAGTCTTTAATCGGATATAATGCGGATCTTGAAATATATAAAATAAGATTCCTGGAGACAGAAGCAGGGATTAATATACCGGTAGCAGATGCAATGGCATTTAAAAAACACTGGGATAAATCATATATTAATGCCACCAAAAAAATAAGGGCGGACGGACTGTGTTTTGAATATTCAGATTTTAAACTTATTCCTTACAACTCATCTTCCCGGTTTAAAGTCATTCCTTCTGAGAATCCTTTTCATTTAAAAGTGAACGGGAGCAGAAACAGAATGTACAGTTTTACAGAGGCAAATGTTCAGGCTCCGGATACTGTTATAAATAAATCCGGAAAAAAGGAAGATCACGGTATAACAATGGCTCTGTTCTTTGCCAATAGCATATACGATTCATTTTCCGATCTTGTTAATCCGGTTATTGATATGAATACAATTGCAGAAGAGCTGCGCAACAACTATGGTGTCAGTACTGAAGTCATGGAAAATGCAAATCTGAATGAAATTTTAAATAAACTCCGCAGCTATGCAAAATATAAGTATTCAGAGAATGATAACCTTCTGATATTTTTTGCAGGTCATGGTAATTATGATGAAATATTCCATGAAGGATATGTAATAGCAAGTGATTCAAAGCTTGATGATGAGCCAAAAATAACGTGCCTGTCGCATTCAAATCTCAGAACTATCATAAATAACATACCTTGTAACCATATTTTGCTTGTAATGGATGTATGTTTTGGCGGGACATTCGATCCGGTTATTGCCGGACGAAGCAGGGCCGCTGATATTTATGCAGACATCTCCAATGAAGAATTTATATCGCGTAAAAAGAAATACAAAACCCGCCTTTACATAACTTCCGGAGGCAAGGAATATGTTCCTGATGGCAGGCCGGGCCACCATTCCCCCTTTGCAAGGAGATTCATCGAAGCCTTAAGAAATTATGGAGGCACAGATAAAATACTGACCGTAAATGAATTGCTCCTTTTTATCGAAAAAGTTGAGCCCCAGCCTTGCTATGGTGAGTTTGGAGACAATGAACCCGGCAGTGATTTTTTATTGATTTCTAAATAATAATAAATGGAAAATACAAATCCCCTTATTGAATGGCAACAGATTAAAAATAAGAGTTGCCTGAAATTCACTTTCGTTGGCGATCTTAATGAAAAAAGAATTTGCTGCCAAATCCGGAGAAAATATCATACTGATCTGGAATTGTAAGGAAATGACAGGATAAGAGCCAAAAGCGAGAATCCATTGGCAGGCAGCACTTAAAGAATTGAAAAGCAGGATAGAGAGTATCTGGCTGGTTACGGATTCAAAAATAATAAAGTTTGGTGCAACGATTATGTCGGTATTCACCTCTTATGAAATAAAAGTTGTCAGCTCCGAAAGTGAAATTATTATTTAAAACTTCAGGCAATAATTAAAGAATCTTAATCAATACAAATATTTCCGATGGTTAACTTTTTGTTAATTGAATTTTTTTTAAATAAAACTTTTCACCTTTATACACTGTTTCCACGAGCTTTCCCTTTGCAATAAGGTTATCTATAACGGCAAACGATTTTTTGGATTTTTTTAGAAGTGCGTATACCGCATCCTGTCTCATGGGATGAACAGTTGCAATACTTAAAATATCATCCTCAATATTACCGGTAAAGGCAAACTCATTACCCTCATTACCGGTTAAACACTCGACATTCTTTATCTTCTCCTTAAATATCTGATAACATTCATTTGTAACCTGTGCATCAGGAGGCCTCACAGACTTTAATGCCGGAGGCCTTAAGGGGATAGTAAGGTATGCAGCAGCGGGATTCAGAATATTAATAAACCCGGCAATATCATTTATATTACTGGAATTATCATTAATATTTCTTACAAGCATAGTCTCTGTAATTAGTTTTCCCTTGAAAATATCCCTGAATGCAAGTATCCCATCCAGCACTGAAGAATGCTCAATAGCTTTATTGGGACGATTTATCTTTTTCCAGACCTTTGTATCTGTTGTGTCAATCTTAACCGACACCAAATCTGCTCTAATTAAATCAACTCTTACTTCTTCGCATGATAAAAGAGAACTGTTTGTAATAACAGCTACTCTTATACCAAGCGATTTAAGGAGGTTAATTGCTTTGCCGAGGTTTATATCCAGGGTAGGCTCACCATCAGGCACAAAAGACAAATAATCAATATGCTCATTGTGTTTTTTAGCCTTTTCAACCTTATCACTGACTATCTTATAAATTAATTCAGGAGCATAAAATTTGCGTCTTGTCATACATTTGTTTATAGTCTTGCCAAGCTGGCAATAAACACATGAATAAGAACAGTACTTGGGAGGAATATTATTTATTCCAAGGCTTTTTCCTAACCTGCGCGATGGTATTGGTCCGAATGCTATCATTATTTAAGTATTAATCCTGATTTAAAAAATCATTACAAAATTAAAAAAAAATTTGGATTATGAACATATGTTCATTATATTTGTGAACCCATGTTCATAATTATTTAATAATATGTCGCCCAGACGAAAGAGATTCAGGAGATTAGGATCTCCGCCCGTACTAAGAGGATTAAAACCTATTGGTGTACCTTTTATTGAAACAGGCAGAATATCTATACTTTTTGATGAATACGAAGCATTAAGATTAGTGGACTATGAGAACCTGCATCATGAGGAAGCGGCAAATCTTATGAATGTGTCGAGGCCTACATTCACAAGAATTTACAATAGCTGCCTGAAAAAAATTGCACGCGGGTTTGCAGAAGGAAAATCAATAATAGTCGAAGGCGGCAATGTTGAGTTTGACAGGCAATGGTACAGATGCAACGATTGCAATATTACTTTTCACTATTCCAGGAACAAAAATCCTGAATGCGCAAATTGTGGTTCGCAAAACGTCGAACACATAAACAGAAGCATAAGGGAATGGAAAGAAAAAAGACCGGACACCAAAAATGAAATTGAAAGCAGGGAGTATTGCGTCTGTGCCAGCTGTAATTATAAGGAGCCTCATGAACGTGGTATTCCATGTTTCACAAAAATATGTCCTGATTGTAAAATACCACTGGTAAGACAGGACAGGTAAGAAGGATTGTTTATGATAATTTTTTTTAATAATGTCTAACTTTAAAATTTATTATTATGCCCAAAGGTGATAAAACAGGCCCCGAAGGACAAGGTCCGATGACGGGCAGAGGATTAGGATATTGTGCAGGATATCATGCACCTGGTTATGTCAGCAATATGTATGGAAGAGGAGCAGGCCGCGGATCAGGTATGGGAAGAGGAATGGGACTGGGATTTCGCGGTGGAAGAAGACACGGATATTATCCTTTTGCATTCAGACAACCGGCATATACTGTTCCTGCGAAAGAGGAAGAGCTTTATTTGCTTAAAGCCCAGGCCGAAGCACTTAAAAAAGAGCTGGAAGAAATACAAAATCGTATTTCTGAACTTGACACCAAAAAAAGTAATTAATTTTCTGGCAATGAACATATTTTATTAAATTTAAAATTATAAAGCTATGCCGAACAGGGATGGCACAGGCCCTTCAGGAAAAGGCCCGCGCACAGGCAAAGGTATGGGCAGGTGCAAAAAAGGAAAACAAAAAGACAAGTATTACACTGAATCCGGACAAGGAAGAGGTGCTGGAAAAAGTAAAGGACAAGGGAAAGGTGAAGGACAAGGGAAAGGTGAAGGACAAGGGAAAGGTGAAGGACAAGGGAAAGGTGAAGGATTCAGATAAAAATAAATAAAACCTAAAATCATAAAAAATGAATAGTGAAAAAAAGCAGGAAGAAAAATACCTTCCCGGAGTAAAGAATATTATTGCTATTGCTTCCGGTAAAGGGGGTGTGGGAAAATCAACAATAGCTGTAAACCTTGCGCTGGCTATTGCACAGGAAGGATATAAAGTTGGTATAATTGATGCTGATATTTTTGGTCCCTCAGTACCGAAGATGCTTGGTATTGAAGATATGAGGCCTCAAGTGACAAGGCTGGAAAATAAAGATGTAATAATGCCTGTTCAAAAGTATGGGATTAAAATCCTGTCCATAGGTCTGTTTATATCAAGGTTTGATGCAACGGTCTGGAGAGGGCCCATGGCATCTAAAGTACTGCAACAGCTAATAAGAGATGGTGACTGGGGAGAACTGGACTATATGTTTTTTGATCTGCCCCCGGGGACAAGTGACATACATCTCACACTGGTACAGACCCTGCCTGTTACCGGGGCTATTATAGTAAGCACTCCACAGGATGTAGCACTTGCTGATGCAATAAAGGGAATCAGCATGTTTACAGGAAAACCTATAGATGTGCCGATACTCGGACTGGTTGAGAACATGTCATGGTTCACTCCTGAAGAACTGCCGGACAAAAAATACTATATATTCGGCAAAGATGGATGTAAAAAGATCGCAGAAAAATTTAACGTCCCGGTATTAGGACAAATTCCAATTATACAGGGAATTAGAGAAGGAGGAGATTCAGGAATACCGCCGGTGCTGGAAAACAAGGTAACAGGACAAAACTTCAGGGAACTGGCCAGCAATGTTATAAAACGTATTGAGTACAGGAACAAACATATTAAACCTACCAAGGTGGTGGAAATAACAAGAAAATAAATAATAAAATGAAAAGAATTGCAATTCCGGTTTCCAACGGTATTTTAAGTCCGCATTTCGGGCACTGTGAAAAATTTTATATATGCGAAGTCGAGGATAATAAGGTGCATAGTGAAACTTTTTTATCATCACCCCCTCATGAGCCTGGCATGTTACCTCAATGGTTAAACAGCCAGGGAGTTACGGATGTAATAGCAGGAGGTATGGGCCACAGGGCAATAAGCCTTTTTAATCAATCTAATATCAATGTATTTGTTGGTGCTCCTCAGAAAGAACCCGCAGCAATCGTCAGTGCATTTCTTGACGGGACCCTGTTGTTGACTGACAATTATTGTGATCATTAAACAATGCCATACAGATGGATAATGAATGTAAGCTGTGCCTGATAAAATCATTTGAGAGGCTTCTGGAAGAAAAATCTGCCGGTGATATCATTAAAAATGAACTCTCAGGGAGGATCCGCGAATATATTAATAGTGTTAATTCGGAACTAAAAACACCTGAAGCTGCAAGAGAGATTCACAGGATGCTGGCTGAAACATTACATATTTCTGACCTCCATAAAGAAGAAAAACAGAAAAGTAATGACATAGCAATGAACCATTATGGAAGGTATAAGGATATTGTTTCGAAATTCGCAAATCCTTTTGATGCGGCATTGAGACTGTCAATTGCCGGCAATATTATGGATTTTGCAGCCTGCCCCGAATTTTTTACAAACAGCGAACAGTACTTTAATAAAATTATAAATGAAGCCCTTACAGTTGATTTTGCTATTGACAATTCAAAAGAACTGGAAGAAAGAATTTACCGTTCGAAAACATTATTGGTTCTTGGTGATAATGCCGGTGAAATAGTACTGGATAAACTACTGCTCGAGACTATCGGACACTCGAACGTGTTTTATGCGGTAAGGGATAAACCTGTCATTAATGATGTTACTGTCGAAGATGCTCATTATACGGGTATGGGAAGTGTAGCCAGGGTTATTTCCAATGGATATGATGCACCTTCAACAATAATTGAAAAAGCATCCGGGGAGTTTATAAATATTTATAACAAATCAGACCTTATTATATCCAAAGGACAGGGAAATTTTGAAGGCTTAATTAACAATAAAAGGGAAGATTTATTTTTCCTGCTGATCGTAAAGTGCGACGTCATAGCTCAGTTATTGAATGTAAAGAAGGGTGATTACATTGTGAAGAAAAATATTGCATAGCGATATAACATGAAACGAACATGGAATTTTTCATTCATAAATTTTATAAAAAGGATGAATAATATTATTCTTAAGCCTATAGGCATAATTCGCACTCCTTACATGAATATTGAAAATATCCCGATACAGGGGATTTTTGGAAATAATATAGAAGGTTACATTGAATTAGATGATAAATACAGGGATGGTTTAACTGATTTGGACAAATTCAGCCATGCTATACTTATATATTACTTCCATTGTTCATCAAGGGAAGATATTGTAAGTCGCCCCTTTCTTGAGGATACTCAGCATGGAATATTTGCAATTAGAAGTCCGCACAGGCCCAATCATCTGGGTATGTCTACAGTGAAGATTAAGGAAATAACCGGCAACAAAATGTATTTTACTGATGTGGATATGCTTGACCAGACTCCTTTATTAGACATTAAACCGTACATCAAATATTTTGATCAACGTAATAATGTTATATCGGGATGGGTGGATTCCCATTTTAAGGACAAATAATTCAAAAACTAATAAATGATACTTTGCAATAATTGAGGAATTTGACGTCACTTATTAAAAGTATCAGAATTTTAAATTTTTAAGAGATTTTAGTCAGATGAAAATAGCTATAGCCAGCGGTAAGGGAGGGACTGGGAAAACCACGGTTTCTGTAAATCTTGCTCATATGCTAAGCAGGAAATACGGTAAGGACGTGGTTCTGGCCGATCTGGATGTTGAAGAACCTGATTCAGGATTCTTTATAAAGGGAGAAATGCAATACAGGGAAGATAAATACAGGGCTGTCCCGGAATGGAATTATAAAAACTGCACCTTTTGCAACCAGTGCAGAACACTCTGCAAATTCAACGCAATAGTCCGGTTACCCGAACAAATATTAATATTTCCGGAGCTGTGTCACTCATGTTATATATGTGCTGATCTTTGCCCCGGGCAAGCTCTGAGAATGAAAGGTGAAAAAACAGGCACCCTTACTTATTATAAATCAGGACAGATTAACCTTATTGAAAGCAAACTTGAAATTGGCGAGCCTTCAGCCGTACCGCTCATTCGGCAGACAAAAGAATGGCTGGATATCCATTTCCCCGGCAAAGAAATATTAATTTTTGACTGCCCCCCGGGAAATTCATGCTCCTTTACTGAAGCTGTTGAAAACACAGATTTCGTTGTTTTGGTAACCGAGCCTACCCCTTTTGGCCTGCATGATTTAAAAATAGCAGTTGAAACGGTTAGAAAGCTGCAATTGCTGTTTGGAGTGGTAATAAATAAATACGGAACAGGAAACAAAGATGTTGAGATATACTGTGAAGATAATAATATCCCTGTACTGGGGAAAATATATTTTCAAAGGGAAATAGCAGAAGCTTATTCAAAAGGAGAACTCTTATATGCCAAATACCACGAATTCAGGTCTGAATTGATCCATATATATAAGTATCTGACAAGTCTTATTTTTCGAACACATAAAATTAATTATACATAATATATTAAATACACGAACAAGGGACTATAACGGCGGGGGAACAGTCATGAAAGAAATAGTGCTAATATCGGGCAAGGGAGGTACCGGGAAAACAAGCATAACAGCCTCCCTGGCAAAGATCTGCAACAGCAGGGCTGTCGTTGCAGACTGCGATGTGGACGCTTCTAACCTGCATTTGCTTCTTAATCCTGATTATGCCCAATCAGAGGATTTCTTCAGTGGCTACCTGGCATTTATTGATAAAAATAAATGCACCAGGTGTGATAAATGTAAAGACGTTTGCAGGTTTAAAGCTATTGATAATTACTGCATAAATGAATTGCGCTGTGAAGGTTGTGGATATTGTGAAATTGTTTGCCCTGAGAACGCAATACAATTGAAAAAGGCATACAGGGGCAAAATTTATATTTCCGGCACGCGCATGGACAAAGTGCTGGTTCATGCAGAAATGGAAATTGGTGCACAAAACTCAGGGAAGCTCGTAGCTTCAATAAAATCAACTGCAAAAAAAATTGCTGCAGATAATAATGCAGAGTTTATCCTGATTGACGGATCTCCCGGTATCGGCTGTCCTGTTATTGCATCATTAACTGGAGCTGACCTGGCAATAATTGTGACCGAACCTTCTGTTTCAGGGAAAAATGATATGATCAGGATTCACAAGCTTATTAAGAAACTTCCTGTAAAGGCAGCTGTTATTGTCAACAAATCAGATATAAATAAGAAGATACTTGCAGAAATAAAAAGTTACTCTGCGGATAACAATATTGCAGTGCTTGAAGATATACCATTCAGCAATTTGTTCCATGAAGCCCTGGTTGAAAAAAAAGCCGTTGTTGAATTAAAGGAAAATGCTATAGCAGACAAAATCAATAATTCCTGGACAAAAATTAATAACCTTGTAAATAAATAAAACAATGAAAATAATATTCTCATCAACAGGAAAAAACTGGGAAGATAACATAGACGATAAATTTGGCCGTGCCAAAGGATTTGTGCTCTATGATGAAGATAATAACAAGCTTAGCTGGCTTTCCAATGATGAAAACATGGATGCCGAACATGGGGCAGGCATTCAGGCAGCCCAGCTCGTCTTAAATACCGGTGCTGAAATATTAATAACCGGGAGGATTGGACCCAAAGCCCGGGAAGTTTTAGAAAAAACAAACATTAAAATATATGAAACCGTAAATGTTAGTATAAAACAAGCTTATAAAAATTTTAAGGAAGGACTTTTAAAATAATATGCATAATTAAAATATCTATAAGATGAAAATTGTCAGGGGAGTATTAGTTAAAATAGCTATTTTATTATTAATAGTAGCAACAACTTCATGCGCTGTTATTTCAAAGCATAAATACAGGAAAAGAAGAAAAATGAAACCCTGTGACTGCCCGCAGTTCAGTAAAAATTCCGATGAAAATAATTACACAGCAACAGCACTCTTTTGTTATAAGACAGATTAATATTAAAATATCCTGTTGCCCTTATCCTTTATAAGGAATATTGTATTACATCATAAAATCACCGGCCACATTTAATATTATTCCGAATTTTGTTGCCAGCTGTATACCGTTAAAATACTGATATACAGGAATGCTTCCCATAAGCGACATATTCCATTTCTCTTTTATGGTAAAGTTTATTTGCGGTACAACAAGCAGTGAGTAGCCCCCCGTATATTCGACAGTACGATCATTAATCCTGTCCCTTCCCCTGAATTCATTTCTCAATTGCAAAATGGTTGTCCAGTCACCTTTTACCCGGTTATACATCAGATGTTTGGACAGGTATGCTGATGCTGCAAAATAATTGCCATACCTGTAACCTGCCCTATTTTTATAATTATACTCACCCCGTGCTACAAAAAAGTATCTCAATCCTCTGAATGAATTTTCCTTAATGATAAAAGCCTGTAAAACATAGCCAAATGCATGGGTTGAAGGCTGCAGTTCATGCGGCACCTCAACCATGTCAACTTTTTGCAGCTCCCTGGTAAGAGGCAGTTTTATACCTGCACTCCCGGAACAATAAAATCTCTTATCATGATTTGTAACCAAACTGAATTTGGGAGAGATAACGATATTATTAAACCCGTATCCCTTACTCGTTGTATTCTCAAATTCATAGGTTTTGTTCAAAAAATAGCCTATTTCGGATTCCAGGGTAAATTTGTTAAAAAATCCATATGCCAGAACGGCAGCCAGGTAATTATAATCAGCTTTTTTCACCAGTGAATAATCCGTTCTTTTATGTCCCTCAAAATATTCATCCATGAGCCCATAATTATATGAACCAATGAATTTAAATGTATTCTTTTCAAGGACCAGCAGATTGGATATTCCACCGACAGGATTGAGTGATGAAAAACATTGTGCCTGCGATTCAATATATAATGAAAAAATAAAAATTATTAGGGCAGAATAATATCTCATCTCATATCACTTGGATTGTTAATGTCATGGATTCCGAATTACCGCAAACATCAATTACTTTACAGGTAACCTCAATTTCTCCTATTGCACAAGGTGTGGCAACATAAACCACTGAAGATCCCGATCCATTAATTACACCCAGTGTCTTTGTCCACTCGTATACGAGTCCGTTCCCCTGGGCCTCAGCGGTAACAGCAGTCTCTCCTCCCGACTCTATCGTATCATTTTCTGCTGTGAGACTATAAAAATATATAGGATTACAATTTTCAGGTTTATCCTTTTCTTTATCACATGCAAGAAATAATGCCCCTAAAAGAGAAATCTGTATTAATAGAATTGTTATACATCTCATGACTGTCAGTTACTATCTTTAATACATCTTATTGAAAAAGCATAATTCTTTGGAAAGGTATTCCATCTGCCTACCCTTGAGTCCCCTCCGTTTAAGCAGCGCCTCCATGCATAAGAGCCACTTTCAGTTTCAGTTGAAGTCCATACATATTCAAAATCACCCAGCAGGTTATATACTCCGCTTGATGACCTCCTCCCTGACAAAATGGCTTCATAGCCTGAGGTTCCTCCCTTTATAAGCGCCGTGCCCACACCTTCCCCTCTCCAGCCATTTTCCATGTCAGCTTCTTCCTGTGTCATACCAAGGTACATCTCCAGGGTTTTCCATTCTCCGTCAGATGGTATGTGCCAGCCATCCGGACAAATACCCTGGTTCATTTCAATTACAGAACCGTTCATTGCCGCATCCCATGTATATAATCTCCCGTAAGTGTCTTCATATAACGTATCATCATTAAAGCAATAGCTTGTTATAGCTGATCCTTCAGGGGCTTTCGTTACCCTAAGATTTTTCCCCATCCATTTTTGGGTACCTATCTTGACAACAGGGTAATTATTACCTTCGATGTCAATTACAACATTGACAGGAGCCGGCTGATCCACTACCATACTGTCAGTGGCGGTTGAATCAACAGCATCGGTTACGGTGACCTTATATGTTCCTGCAGTCAGACTGTCAACATCTTCTACGACAGAACCGTTGGACCAGCTATACTGATAGGGAGTAACTCCTCCTGATACCGATATATCAATTGAGCCGTCATTCTCTCCATATGCTGAAACATCCCTTACCGCGAAGTCAATTTTTAATATATCAGGTACGGGTTTATCTTCTTCACAGTTTGTCAACAGAAAACTGCCAATAGCAAGAAAATATAAACCGGATTTGTAAATTCCAGGCACAAGATTAAAATTTTATTCCTTATAAACATTTATTAACCGCAGCACACAAAAATATAGAAAATCTTTAGCATATTGAACGCGAGTTCGCTAATTTTAATACTTAATAATTTAATATGTAAATGTTAATAGTCCATCAATACTACTAATTATG
>CAZOLY010000109.1:0-11614 GCA_964580815.1 uncultured Bacteroidales bacterium | reverse complement strand
ATCCCATAATCCTTGCTGCCGGGTGGAGAGCTTATTCTTTCAGCAACTTCTTTTTGTACCATGCATACAACCTCGGCAACTTTATTTTTATGATTGATTATTTTGAAAAAGATCTGGCTCGACACGTTATACGGGAAATTACCAATTATTGCAAACCTGCCGGGGAACAATAATTCTAAATCCAGCTTTAAAAAATCTTCGTGAATTATTATACTATTTTGTGTGGCAAACTTACTTTTCAGAATTTCAACCGCAGAGGAATCAATTTCTACAAGGTATGTTTTCTGCATTCCAAGCTTCAGAATAAATTCTGTAAGTACGCCTGTGCCGGGGC
This sequence comes from uncultured Bacteroidales bacterium, assembly GCA_964580815.1. GTDB lineage: Bacteria > Bacteroidota > Bacteroidia > Bacteroidales > UBA10428. The sequence continues at coordinate 11,280 of CAZOLY010000109.1, read as the reverse complement.
CTATTTCCAGAATATCTGAATAACCCTTTAAAGTCAGGCTGCCTACTATTTTTCTGGCAATATTTGTATCTTTCAGAAAATGCTGGCCCAGGCTCTTTTTTGGTTTTAAAAAAATCATTTATTCCGGCATATTATTTCTCAAAGATAACTATTTTAACACTCCCTTTTGACCTTTACCGGGGGCACTATACTCATTAACCATAAATGAATTAAAAACATAGAGCATGCAATTTGATTTCGATGAAACAGTAAACAGGGAGAATACTGCCTGTTATCAATATGACCTGCGCAAAAAACACTTCGGGACAGATGACATCATCCCCATGTGGGTAGCAGACATGGATTTCAAAACCCCTTCATTCATAACACGTGCGATTAAAGAAAGGCTCAGTCATGAGCTCTTCGGTTACACTTTCAGGACTGATTCATTCTATGAGTCAATTATAAAATGGTTAAAAACAATGCACGGATGGGAAATAAAAAAAGACTGGATTGAATTTTCACCGGGCATAGTACCTGCCATCAATATGGCAGTTTTAGCATTTACAAATCCCGGTGACAAAATAATTGTGCAGCCGCCTGTTTATTTCCCGTTTTTCTCAGCAATAAAAAATCATAACAGAATTATGGTTGACAATCCGCTAAAGCTGGCAGGCGGCAGATATTATATGGATTACAAGGACCTGGCATCAAAAATAGACAATAAGGTTAAAATGATTATTTTATGCAGCCCCCACAATCCGACAGGCAATGTATGGACTAAAGAAGAGTTAATTAAACTTACGGATATTTGCATCAAAAATAATATAATTATCCTGTCAGATGAAATACATTCAGACCTGGTTTTCAGCGGATATAAACATATTCCTGCAGCAACCCTGGGAAAAGAAGTAGCAAAAAACACAATTACGTGCATTGCTCCCAGTAAAACTTTTAATCTTGCCGGATTATCAACATCTGTTGTGATTTCTTCAAATAAAATATTAATCCGCAAGTTCAGCGAGATATTGGATCATGTACATGTGGGCAGCGGAAATATTTTCGGCAATATTGCAACTGAAGCTGCCTATAATTATGGACATAGCTGGCTTAGGCAGCTGATGGCATATCTCCGGGAAAACCTGGATTTCGTTATTAATTATTTTTCTGAAAATATACCCCTGATAAAACCTGTAACGCCTGAAGCTACTTACCTGGTATGGCTGGATTGCAGAAAATTAGGCATGAACAGCAGGCAGCTAAAAAAATTCTTTATTGAAAAAGCAAAACTCGGCTTGAGCGACGGACCCATATTCGGTAAAGGGGGAACAGGATTCCAGAGAATGAATATAGCCTGTCCGCGTGAAAAAATAAAAATGGCACTTCTCAGACTGAATAAAGCAATAAATGAATATTTGAAGGATTAAAATATTTTACTAAATTGCTTTGATTTATATATTGCATGTAAATACTTAAAAAATTTATTAAATTAGTTAATAGATTATTACAATAATTTAAATCTATCATAACTATGAGATTAAAAATTGCAGCCAAGATCGGTATTGGCTTTGGAATATTGACAATAGCCGTCGTAATAAATGCATTAATGACAAGCAGTGCTTTGGAAAAAAGCAGAAAAGTAAACGAGAACACCACAAATATTTATTCACCTTCCCTGGCATTTATTAACGACCTTTATTCAAAGATAAGTGACTCACGTATGTTAATTAAATCATGGGTGTTCATAGAAAAACTTTCCAATACTCCTGATAAGCTTAAACTGCAATCACTGCACGAGGAAGGTTATAATGAAGTAATAGATACACTTAAAAATTATTACAGCAAATTATGGGAAAACCCCGAACATAAAGCTCTGCTCTTTAATATTGATTCTTCGATAGTTGACACATTGTTTCCCATGCATAAGTATATTATGGAACAGCTTAACAGTTTTGAGAGCTATGATGATGCTTTTGTTTGGTTTGAAGTTACTACCATGGCCGAAGAAGGTGGTGATGTCATGACCGCGACACAGAAAATTCTTGACAAAATTTCAGTATTGTCAACCGAGCTGGAAAATATTGTTAACAAGGGAAGAATTGACATGGTAAGGACTTTTAAAGATTTTAAAACAAGAATTATTCTTATGGGTCTTGCCCTGGTAATTGGTGCCATCATTATAGGAATACTTACAATAAGCTCACTTACCAGGCCTATTAACCATACAAAAAACATATTACTATCAATGAGCAAAGGTATATTGCCCAAGGAAAAATTAGATGAAGGCAGTGACGAGATAGGACAGATGGCAAAAGCATTGAATTTTTTAGTCCAGGGGCTTAAAGATATTTTTAATTTTTCACTTGAAATAGGAAAAGGTAATTTCGACAGTGAGTTTAAACCGTTAAGTGAAGATGATGTGCTGGGAAATTCATTGCTTGAGATGCGTGATGAGTTGAAGAAAGCATCCCAGGAGGAAGAAAAAAGAAAAGTTGAGGATAATCAGCGTCACTGGGCTTCTCAGGGTATTGCCATGTTCAGTGATATCCTCAGGCAGGATAAGGATAACCTCGAAGAATTATCATATAAGATAATCAGCAACATGGTTAAGTATACCAATTCAAACCAGGGGGGTATGTTCATATTAAATGATAATGATAAAGACCATGGCTTTCTGCAAATGACAGCCTGTTATGCTTTCGACAGAAAAAAATTCCTTAAAAAGGAAATCGAAATAGGGGAAGGCCTTGTCGGCAGATGTTACCAGGAAAAAGAGAAAATACATTTGACGGAAATACCTGTCGATTATATAAAAATTACTTCCGGACTTGGTGATGATAATCCTAAAAGCCTCCTGCTTATTCCGCTGGTATATAATGATGTAACTTATGGTATTATTGAAATCGCTTCGTTCAATGAATATCAGCCGCACGAGGTAGAGTTTATGGAAAGAATCAGTGAAAGTATAGCTGCGACAATATCGTCGGTTAAAAGCAATATTCAGACCGCTGAACTTCTTGAGCGCTCGCAGCAACAGGCTGAGGAAATGTCCTCACAGGAAGAAGAGATGCGTCAGAATATGGAAGAGTTGAGGGCCACACAGGAACAATCGTCCCGTCGTGAAGAAGAACTGAAAAAGGAAGTTGAGGAGCTTAGAAAAAGACTTAAAGACATCACTGAAAGCTAATCAACCTTAACATGTCCCCAGTTTTCCCCTCTTCTGATGCGGTTCAGCTGGGTATGAGTGATACCAAACTCCCTGGCTATTTTATACAGGGGGTTCTTACTTCTCAGAAGTTTCTTTTTTAATCTTATTACCTGCGTCTCGGTAAGCTTTGCATTTGTTACTTCACCTTTCCTCTTTTCCAGGGCAATTTTATATCTCGGGCTCCTTCTGCTGTGCTCATTTACTTCTTCCCTGGTAGACCATTGCAGGTTTTTATAATAATTATTTGATTTATTAAAATCAAGGTGGATAACACTATCATGCTTTTTCGAAGGTCTCTTACAAAATATTTCAGCAACGAGCACATGAACACATTTTGTTTTCCTGTGCTTCCAGTCAATGTTAGATTTAAATGAATAATACTGGTACCCCCTGACATTCGCAGTCTTTACGATTTTCCAGTCATTCAAATTCTTTTTGAATATCCGTAAACGCCCATAATTGGAAATCTCATATGCTTCGTTCTCATTGATTCCTTCGAATTTTACAGGACTCCACTTTTCGTCTATAAAATAATTAACTATCATATCCTTACTAATATTAAATACAAAATTACTGAATAACTTTCCCGTAACAAATAACTGCCATAAATTGTTCGATGTCTTTTTCCTGTTCAGGGCTATTTGCGAATTCCAGACACCTAACGGTTAGATGGACAGAATTTTATATTAAAAAAACAGATAAAATAGAAACTAAAGCACTAAAAATTATATTTTTGTCCTGTCATAAAATCCGAATAAGGTGAAAAGAGGACTTGCTGAAATACTGGATGATTTTAAAAATTACACGGTTATTATAGTGGGAGATGTAATGGTAGATTCTTATTTATGGGGAAATGTTACAAGGATATCGCCGGAAGCACCTGTACCCATTGTTTCATGTACAAAGCGGGAAAACAGGCTTGGCGGGGCAGCCAATGTTGCTGAGAATATAAAATCATTAGGGGCTTTACCTGTAATTTGTTCAGTGATCGGACAGGATGAAAAAGGCCAGTTATTTAAAGATATTTTAAAAAGCCGGGGCCTTATAGCGGACGGACTGGTAGAGGCCGGCGAAAGACCCACAACTGTAAAAACACGGATAATAAGTAATAACCAGCAATTGTTAAGAGTCGACCAGGAGATCGAAGATTATTTATCTGACAAACTTGAACACCAGTTGATTGAAAAAATAGTATCTGTCATTGAAAACCGGAAGATTGATGCTATTATTTTTCAGGACTACGATAAAGGGGTCATCACGCCGGCCTTGATTGAGAAGGTTATTAATTATGCCAATGACAGGACCATACCAACATTTATAGACCCTAAAAAGAGAAATTTTCATAACTATAAAAATGCAACGCTGTTCAAGCCCAACTTCAAAGAATTAGTAAGCGGATTAAATATTAATATTAATAAAGAAGATTTTGGTTCTGTTTTTAAAGCAGCAACAATTCTGCATAAACAAAACGCATTTAAACTGATCCTGATCACTCTTTCAGAGCTGGGAATACTTGTCAGTGACGGAAGTAACTATCATGTTGTTCCTGCGGAGGTCCGTGATGTAGCAGATGTATCAGGGGCAGGCGACACTGTTATTGCCGTTGCAGCACTCGGGTATTTGGCAGGACTGGAACCCAGGCAGATAGCTGCCCTGGCAAACCTTGCAGGGGGTATAGTATGTGAGAGGGCAGGTGTTGTGCCAATAGACGGGAAACTCCTGTTAAATAGGGACAGCGCCCATTTTTACAATAGGGACAGTTTTTAACAAAATATAATTTTCGGGGCGTAGCGCAGTCCGGTAGCGTACTTCGTTCGGGACGAAGGGGTCGGAGGTTCAAATCCTCTCGCCCCGACAATCAAAAGGGACAGCATTCATAAAAAAACGGGCGCTGTCCCTAAATTTTTTTACTTTTTTCATAAAAAATAGGGGCGCTGTCCCTAATTTTTTTTACTTTTGCCCGTCAAATCAAAATTAAATACAATATGGACGAAGGCCCGTGTCATAGTCAGAACGAAATATTAACCTTTCTTTAAAGGGGGCCTTTAATTTTTTGCCTCCTTTAAAGTAAAAATCAAAAGGAGGCATTATCATGATAAAAATCTTCAGAAGCCTTGGCGGATATATAGAATTACCTCAGGCTGAAAAAGGCTGCTGGGTGAATGTCACCGGCCCGGCACAGGATGAAATAACAACCCTTATTAATGATTTTCTAATTCCTGCGGACGTGGTACAGGACGTCCTGGACGCCGATGAGCGGCCGCGTATTGAATATGATGATGACTGGTCGCTGGTTATCCTTCGTATTCCCGTTGCCAGTCCCAATAATGGTGTGCCCTTTTACACTGTACCCCTTGGTATATTTATGACCGCTGACTATACCGTTACCCTGTGTTCGGTATCCAATGAGGTACTGCAGTCTACCGAACCCTCCCTTTATCGCGAACATTACCAGCAGACTACTGATGTGCTTAATTTCATACTTAAACTTTTTTTACGTTCGGCCAATACCTACATGAAGTATTTAAAGCAGATCAACCAGCAAACTTCAATTATTGAAAGAGACCTTGAAAAATCAATCAGGAACAAAGAATTAACAAATCTCCTTAAGATGGAAAAATGCCTTGTATATTTTATCACATCCCTGAGGTCTAATGAGATTGTCCTGGCCAAGTTAAAAAACTCAAAAAAATATCCGATAAGTGAAATTAACGAAGACCTTTTTGAAGATACTTTGATCGAAAACAAGCAGGCTATAGATATGGCCCAGATTTATTCCGACATACAAAGCGGCATGATGGATGCTTTTGCCTCTGTCATTTCAAATAACCTTAACGTGGTGATGAAGCAACTTACTTCCATATCCATAATTTTAATGATACCGACGCTTATTGCCAGTATATACGGTATGAACATACCAAATTACATGGAGCATTTAACTTGGGCATTCCCTGCAATTATATTTACTTCAGGGCTAATGTCATTTATAGGTGTGATAATGTTCAGAAGGAAAAAATGGTTCTGAGTTTTTATCTTATGCTGTCCAGTAAATTAACAGCTTTGTCAGCCTGGAGAGATACAAAATAATAAAAAGACTGATTCATGATTGCCTGCTTCCGGGCATCATCTTTATATTGTTTCCTCAACTTGTACAGATCATAGATACTTTCCAGTTCACCTGCCCCGTAGCTAACCTGAGCAAAAGACTGTACTTTCTCAAGCATTGTATATCCAAATTCCTGTGTAGGCTCGATCATTGTTCCCTCACCGAAATCATTCCATGTTATTAGCTGCAGGTAATCAATACCTGCTGCTCCTGCCCTGTCAAGTGTTTCTTCCATTGTCTCCCCGTCATTATGGTCAATCTGCCAGCCCATGCCGTCACCCCAGCCTCCTTCAGCGTAAAAGTCACGAAATCCGGGGTATGCTCCCCCGAATGCAACATCAAATTTGGGAGCCTGGTACGTATAAAAATTATCCAGATGGCTGTTGTTCTGGTAGACCCACGCATATTCACCCGTAGCATTGATGCCGGCCTGACCGGAGGTGTACCATAATAAAAGGAAGCATGGCTTTGGAGCGAGATATTTAAATACCTGTGTCCATTCGGCATCAGTATGAAATGTCTCAGGGCCGAAGTTGAGCAACAAAGGTTTATTATTAATTTTAATATATTCAGGCTCCTTGAAATAGTATGTCTGCAAATAGTCCATATCATCCTGTGCTGCTTTAATACTATCTTCTATAGCGCCATTTTCGTAGGCGATCCTTATTGTCCTGTCTTCATAGACTATAGCAAAATCCAGTCCGACCTCATCAAGCATGTCTATTAATGCCTCTGAATTTCTTAATATTAAAGGATAGTCATATAAGTCAGCTGTCCCGTACCAGTCGATCAAAACGCCGTCCACCCCGGAGTATTTCATCAGCAACAAGTGGTATTCTATTACATCCTTATCCACTGAAGCATACGGACCGATCAGCGGGTAATAGTAGGAAGCTATCTCATGTTTACCCTCACCGTCAATGTTATCCGGATTCCTGGTGGCCATCTTCCAGTGCTGTCCCCATGTTCCATCATCGGAAGTTTCTTTGGTCTCGAACCAGGGCATATAATGAACATATATTTTTACCGTATTTGATTTTTCAACGTCAACCGGGTCATATTTGACAATAGTGTCATTACTGCCGTTATTATTGTCGGGGATGACCGGTTCATCGTCTTTCTTTTTGCAGGCGCTAAATATAATGCCCATGGATAATATCAAAAGGATAAGGATATTTTTCTTCATAGAGCTTATTGCATAAAATTTTTCCCGTCCCTGCCTTCAGCCTATGTAAGAAAGGCAGGGATCAGGAAAAACACAACTGTATTAACTAAAACCCAAATTAATATCCTGGATTCTGTGAAAGAATGCTCTTATCTGCAATTGCATCAATAGCATCCTGTGGAATAGGGCACAAGAGCCTGGTCTCGGAAGAGGTATAAGGTTTATCCTCCTTGGGATCTAAAAATGTTCCAAACCTTACCATATCCTGGCGGCGGTGTCCCTCAGTATATAATTCTATTGCCCTTTCAGTAAGTAATGATGGAAGATCAACAGAAGATAATAAGGGAGCGTTACGCTTTTCCCTTAAAGTATTTACGGCACTTAATGCCTCAGTTGCATTTCCCAGGCGCAGATTGCATTCTGCCTGCATCAGCAAGCAGTCAGAATACCTCCATACGACAAAATCATTTGGGCAACGTGCAGACTGTTCGGTGGGAAGTTTAAGCCAGTACTTCATTATTCTTACTCCATTTGATTCGGTCGACGTATACAGGGGAGCCTCGAATGTAAAAATTAAAGGAACTCCACCAGTACGTTCAGTTAATTTCTTCCCGTTAATATCATATTGCTGCCCGTAATTGAAGCCCACATATATTGCGGTCAGATCATAAATCCTGTCATCGCGCCATCTTACATCAGTTGCCGTGTCAGTGTGTGCAATAATTTTTTCAAGATAGGCTTTTTGCGAACATAGTCCGTTATAGCCACCGGCATAGCCCTGCCCGAACCTCTGGCCATAATGAAAACTAAGCTGAAATACTTCATGCCAGCTGGCTGTATTATCCATATCTTCCTCATCGTTTAAAACCGTCACAAGTATAGCTTCGTCGTTATTAGTATAATTCTGATCATTGTCCGGACCGAAGATTTGAAAATAGTCATCGGCAATAGCGTACCTTCCCGAATTAAGTATTTGATTTACATATATAAGGCATGAATCGTAAGCGGCCTCACCGGTATATACCTCTTTATTCAGATACAGCTTTGCCAGGAACATTGTCGCAGCATCTTTATTAGGCCTGCCATAGGGTACATCGTATTTGGCACCCAGCTGTGGCATAATTTCATTTATCTTTTTTACAATATAATGAAAAGCCTGTTTCCTGTTAAGGACCTGGGGATTTTTCCCGAAATTGTATTCCGTGTATTCCCTGAAAGGCACCTGACCGTATATATCCATATAATAATACATGTAAAGGCATTTCAAAAAATTTAATTCCGCCCTGAAGTATTTAACGTCAGCAGTCTCCTCAAAATCATCGAGCAGCAGCAGGCTGTAATTTGCCCTGGCCATTCCTTCGGCAAGGGCATTCCAGCACATTACTATATGTTCATGCTGGGGAATCCAGGTATGCAGATAGTGCATCTGCCATATACCTCCGTCAAACCAGTCGGTACCGCGGGTAGGGATCATCCATTCATCCGTAGTCACCTCCTGTATACCCAACACCTGCCTCATAAAGTATAGCTGGGCAAAGGAATTGTATGTAGGTGCCACAAGAGCATCTAAATTCTCATAAACAAGGTTTTCTTCTCCTGTTGTTTCATCCAGTATTTCCTCTTTTAGATCAGTACATCCATAAAATACTGTTATTCCGATAAATAATATTATTATAATCTTTTTCATTGTTTTCAGTTTTTTTGTTAAAATGTAATACTCATCCCGAATAAAAATGTCCTGGACTTCGGATAGCTTGAGTTATCTATGCCGATTGAATTTATGCCTTCAACAGATGCATCGGTATTTATATCGGGATCATATCCTGAATAATCGGTAATTACAAACAAATTGGAACCTGTAACATATAACCTGAGGTTATCAATCTGGGTTATTTTCGTGAAAGGAAAATTATATCCCAATGTTACATTTGACAGCCGCAGGTAGGATCCGTCCTCAAGAAACCTGTTTGAAAAGCGTATTGCATTTCTGGGATTTTCTCCTGATTCGACAGTTTCGGGGAATGTATTCTTTGCCTGCCGCAAATTACCCATTACACCGACTGAATTGGCTGTATTATTGTAAATCAGATTCCCCTGTACTCCTTCAAAGAAGAAACTGAAATCAAAATTCTTATAGGTAAAATTACTGCTTAATCCCCATATAAAGTCAGGTTGGGGAGATCCCAGGTATACAATTGTATCGCTTCCGTTTACGCCTTGCTGATAATCGGCCATTCCTGTTGAATCAAATCCCAGGAAATTATACCCGTAGAAAGTATTCATAGGCTTCCCGTTAGTGATGACCTGTACGGTGACACTCGACATGCCCTGTCCGCTTCCCCTGCCTGTCTGGATAAGAGACACAGGTAAATCCTCAACAATATTATTTATCTTGGTAAAAGATCCGTTTACCTCCCAGAAGAAATTTTTCCTGGTCAGAATAACACTGTTCAGCTCTATCTCTATGCCTTTATTCATGACATACCCCTGGTCCACATTTATCAGCTGCCTTTCTGTAGGAGCCGGCTGCTTTGCAGGTACATCCAGCAGCATATCAGAAGTTTTCTTATGGAAATAATCCACGGAACCGTAAAGCTTACCGCGGAAAAATCCGAAATCAATACCAACATTCGTGGAGACCGTAGTTTCCCATGCTATATCGGGATTGGGAGTCTTGGTGAGCACTATGCCGTATGTAATAGGAGCGCCTTCACCGCCATGAAGGTAAGCCCTGGCATCGTTAGTTGCAGATAAAGCAAAAAGCGAATGCTTGGAGCCTATTTCCTGGTTACCTGTCTTCCCCCAGCCCACTCTTAATTTAAGGTTGTCAAATATGTTGAGGTTTCTGATAAAATCTTCCTGCGATAGCCTCCATGCCACGGCAAATGAAGGAAAATCCCCGTACTTGTTGTTCTCCCCGAACTTAGATGAACCGTCACGCCTCAGGGTTGCAGTAACCAAATACTTCTCCATCAGGTTATAATTAATCCTTCCGAAAAAAGACTGCATCTCGTTTTTAAGAGCATAAGCCCATACATCTTTATCCGAACTTGTTTCAATATTGTATGTCGGGCGCAGCAGATCATCTGATTGCACTTCCCTGGCATAAATTCCCAGTCCGGTTGTAAAAAAATACTGGTATGAATGCCCTGCCAGCAGGTTGATATCATGATTATTGCCTATTTTTGTCGTATATGACAATGTATTTTCAACAACATAATTTGTCATATTTTTCTGGGCTATTGCCCCTATTGCTCCGACTTCAGGATAAGTATAAGCCGAGTACCGGTCATTTCTACGCACTGAGAACGAACGGTCGAGACCCAGGTTTAACTTATATGTCAGCCCTTTAATAATTTCTATTGAGGGAGAGATGCTTGCCAGTATCCTGTTTGTTTTTGTCTCGTCGTCATTGTATTCAAGCAGGGCAACAGGATTAATGATCCTTCGAACCTGGTACAGTTCTCCTGTTGAATCATATACGGGCATTGTCGGATTTGCCTGTATGGCCTGAATTAACAGGTCTCCGTCAGCAGTTGTCGTTTCGCCTATGGGCAGGCGGCTTTCTTTCACCTGCGAGGCAGTAATCTTAGCATCAATATTAAACCTGTCGTTAAGTGCCTTCTGTGATACATTTATACGTCCGTTTATCTTGTTCATGTCTGAATGCCTTATGATTCCCTGCTGATCAAGATAATTGAACGATGCATGGTATGAACTTTTATCGGTACCTCCCGATACGGAAAGATTATGATTTTGGGAGTAAGCCGTTCTGAATATCTCATCCTGCCAGTTTGTCGAATACCCATAGTGTGATTCATC
>CAZOLY010000108.1:0-11636 GCA_964580815.1 uncultured Bacteroidales bacterium | reverse complement strand
TGAAATTTCGCCTGGTATCACTGTCAAAATCAGAAAATCTAATCTCCTCATCCTGTATATGCCTTATAAATTCCGAGGCAAGGATGGACCGTGACAGGTTATTTGTTTCAATGTATTCAGATATTGATTCGGTAATGCCTACTCTTTTGTGCAGTACATATTTTTTAAAGTCTATAACTGAAAACAGTTCTTCAATAATATTATAGCCGTTAAGGATAAATACTTTATCTTTTGAATATTCCTCGCTATTAATAAAGATATTTCTCTTTATATCATCCGCAACCTTCTTTGCTTCGGTATTATCTGTCAACATTATTATAAAATCCAGCTTCCATCCTATCATGATATTAACGAGGACAGGAATATTTGATACGTTGGAAGCAGGGATGAAGAAAGCGTCATTGAAGTCAAGCAGTTTGGAGACTGTTGTCAGGTAGTAATAAGTGACAGCATCTTCGATTAAAATATTGTTTTTCTTTTGTATAAACTGTTGTTCGTTAAGGCGTGTGCCCATCAGAGAATATATAGGTGATAAGGTATCCAACGATGCCGAATGCAAAGATTTTGCATCCAGAATTATAGTTGCGCTGTTTTCAACATTCTCATTAATACGCTGTACTGCCAGAATTCTGTACAGTTTATTTATATCAACCAGGTGTGGTGAATGGGTTGAATATACAATCTGCATTTTATCTTTCAGATCCTCAAAAACTTTAAGCACATCCTCCTGTGCCCGGGCATGCAGGCTTAAGCCAGGCTCGTCAATAAGAAGCACCCTGTTTACAGTATTTTGCCTTGCAGTAGCTTTAAGTTCAAGATAAAAGGATAAAAACCATCTTACGCCCCTGCTCCTTTGTTTCGGATACAGGCGTTCCTGTTTGTCTTTTATCCAGAACTCAAGATAAGGTTTGCCGCTTTTCTCAGGAACAGTATAATCATAATGCTCAAGTTCGAAATTAAGCCTTATTTTATTGTCTTTACCTACGTTCTGTCTCCAGTAATCCTGGAAGTTTATAGTTATTTCACCGTTAAGATTTTCTATTTTCTGTTTAAGTATCCTGTGATTCTTTTCCCTGAAAAACTCGGCATCGAGTCCGGCAATCCTGAGGAAGTTCTGTGCGGCCTTGTATCCTTCGGCACTATGGTTCTCGGTTAGCAAATCCTCGAGGTCAATTTTATTAGGCAGCAGGCTGCTGAAGTCCTCAAAGAATTCAAATACAGGTATATGCCTGAACATTTCGTTGCCTATATCTTCAATTTTGTAATACTTTTTCTCCTTCGCTCTTTCTATAATTGCCTCTTCTTCAGCGATTTTAAATTTCTGTCCGTCAAACACTTTTGCTGCAATAACTTTACGCAGCGAAGATTCTTCCTGGAGTTCATGGTATCTCTTTACTGACTCCGAGTGCTCAAATTTTACGGACTGGAGCTTCTGGTAGGCAGTTTTCCTTTCCTTGTCGCTCGAACATATTTCATATAAATGTTCAGCATCTTTAAGGGCTGCACTTATTTTCTTCAGGTCCTCTTCTGCCTGTTTAAGCTTTTCGATTACTTCTGTGCATGATTTGCAAATACCGGATTTCTCCGAGATATCCTGAATCTGCATTTTAATATCTTCATAAGCCTTAACCTTTTTATTAAACTCCTCTTCCTTTTTTAAGCATATTTTTTGTGTAGATTCCAGTTCCTGTTGCACAAGTATTTTTTCATCGTTCTTCCTGGCCTTTCTGTGTGTCTTTTTCACTTCATCACGTTTCAGGTACCAGCTGTTAAGCTGTTCCTTTGCTTCCAGCATATCATGCTCGGCCAGTTCCATATCCTTGAGTGTCGCTTCAACTTTTTCAAGGACCTTTTCTATTTCCTTCTGGACTCTTTTTTCCAGTTCAGCTTTTTCCTTTTCGCGGGTTTCATAAAACTGCAGTACATCCTCATCAATAATTTTCAGCCTGCTTGACTTATCTTCATTCCATATCCTGGAAACAGTTATCTCCTTCTTATCTTCGAATATTTTTTTCAGCTGTTCAGGTAAAAGTCTAGGATTCAAAAGGTCGAACATTTTCCTGTTTTCGAGGTCAAATGAGCAGCTAACTGTTGGAAAGGTAAGGTCACTCCTAAGGACATCATCAGAGATTTTCCCTTCGTAGTAACTTCTCAATGCCTCGAGCACTGATGTTTTTCCGGATTCATTTTGTCCGATAAGGGCAGTAACATTATCATAGGCAAGGTAGCTCCACCCCGAGTTGATTATGGATCTGTAGTTTTGTATGTTGAACGATAATAATTTCATTAAATATTATTATAAATATTTAACATGTCATGTTTCCCGTTTATTGTATGTTATTTTTAACTAAGTGTTAATGTGATATCTGAAACCAAACATTAATACGTCATCAAGCTGTGCAAGGTTACCTTTCCAGTGATTAAATGTTTTTAAAAGTTCATTTTTTTGTACATGCATTGGCAGATTGCTGACACTAAGAAGCATATTCCTGAATGGCTGGTATTTGAATTTTTTCCCATTGGAGCCCCCAAACTGGTCCACAAAGCCGTCAGAAAAGAGGTAAACAAGATCACCCTCCTCAAGTTCAAACTTATGGTTAGTAAAAGAATTTTCTTCCAGTGCTGCAATACCTATAGGCATTTTGTCACCCTGTATTTCAATAAGCCTGTTTTTTTTAATAATATAAACCGGATTAAAAGCACCGGAGCACTCCAGCATATTTGTTTCGAGGTTCACTATGCAGAGGGCCATATCGATACCATCTTTCTGTTCTTCCTCTGCACCTCTCTGGTTAAGAGCCCTCATAACACTTTCACGAAGCTGGTTTAATATGCTTCCTGCGGAAGTATAGGAGGCCCTGTTGACTATCTCGCTTAACAGGGTGATTCCCAGTATGCTCATAAAAGCACCGGGAACTCCATGTCCGGTGCAATCTGCTACGGCAATGATAAGCTCCGATTTTCTTTTGGTGATCCAGTAAAAGTCACCACTTACTATATCACGGGGAATGAAGATTACAAAATGTTCGGGCAGGTATTTTTTAATATCTTTTTGAGCAGGAAGTAAAGCACTCTGGATATAACTGGCATACTTAATACTTTCGGTTAATTCTTTCCTCTGGCGATCAATCTCGTCCCTCTGATAACTGATTTTTTCTTTTAAGTCTTTTTCCAAAGACATAGCAGGCAGACCCTTATAATACAATAGTATTAATGAATAAATTTAAAAATAAGATCAAAATTGAACAAACTGTTGTAAAACGAAAATTAATATTGTAATATTGTTAGTGCAAATAGTAAAAAATTTGATCCGGTGTCAAAATTACTACTTTTTAGCATATTATATTTTTTTATCATCTCTTTTATCGTTTTTATTATAATCATTCACAACTCTCCCGAGTATATTGAAAGAGAAGACGGTTCACTTATTCCAAAATCACGGGGAGACAAATCTAAAGATTAACTCCTGAATTCTTTATCACAAGTATATCCTTTGTCAGCAGCTCTATTAAAAGGTTTCCGTTTTTATCCGTAGTTATATCCGTTATTACAAGGCCGTGGGGTAAAGGCTTGATGGACATAAGGTTGCCAGCTGAATTGAATGTCTGTATAAATGACTGGAGCACGGTGTTTCCTGAAACAAATATCCTGTCTCCATAACAAATAATACCTGTCATGTTCTCAACATCAGAGAAGCTCTCATATTCCCTGGCCCATTCCCTGTAGCCACTGGCAGAATATTTATATAAAACAGGGTTTTCCGAGTTTCTTATACCTGCAAAATATACCTCGCCGGTATTTGCTGTAGCAGCGCCGGTGATGCTGTCTGCAGGGTCGAAAACTGCTTCCCATAGCAAATAACCTTTTGTGGTCATCTTGACTGCCCAATTGTTTCCTGCCATTACAATATTGTTGTCGGGGGTCAGGGCAAGTGAATTTACCTCTCCTGTTCCCGTGTAGGTTCTTTTCCATAGCTTCCGGCCCTCGTCGTTTATAACCATAATAGAGTAGTGATTCACAGAATCATTATTTATGTAGCCGCCAATAAAAATCTCGTTACTGTTATTTACGAGCATTGAAGTAATTTCCCATTTGCCCAGGCTCCTGTTCCATATTTTCTTCCCTTCAGGGTCAATTTTAAAGACCCATACTTCCCTGGAGGCGGAATCCGGGCTCAAATAAGTATATCCGGCAGTTATAATATCATTCTTTGAATTTACGGCCACTCTCAGAATATTATCTTCAAACTTGCTGCCTATCATTTTGTTCCATATCATTTTCCCGTCCTGGCTGACTCTTATTATCCATGCATCGTTATAAAGGCTGTCTTCCTGCAGTGTCGTTGTGGCAATAATATAATTGTTATCCGACGTCACGGCAAGGCTGCCGCTAATTTCATTGTTCCTGTTATTGTCAAAACTTCTTGCCCATAATATGTTAGTCCATTCCAGGTTGTTCTTGCCCAGGAATTTCATTCCCAGGTCCAGTGATTTAAGATTAAAGATATCGATATACTGGTTACCTTCAGGATATTTCTTTATGAACTCGTTGTATGCTTCGAGGGTCTGTATTCTTTTGGCCTGTTCGTAGAGAAGCTGTTTTTGCAGTATTTTGGCTTCGGCAATCTCCAGTGCTTCGGGATACTTGTTTATAAAATCCTCATAAGCCTTAAGGGTGTTTAATCTTTTGGTCCTTGTAAAAGCTGCAGCGTTGCGGCCCTTCACGGCGGCACTGTACTCGGCGGAGTTAGGGTATTTTTTCATATAGTCTTCATAGGCTTCAACAGTGTTGGTCCTTTTTACCTCTTCGAAGGCAAGTAAATCTATGTACTTTTTGGCCTTTCCTACCTGGGCGGCATCAGGAAACCTGCTGATAAATTCGAGGTAGCCGGCAAGAGTGTTCTGCTTCTCATATTTCCTGAATTCAAGCTGGTTCCTGAGATGAACAACATTATCATAATGCCTGTAGTCGGGAAATTTATTTATTATCTCGTAGGCCAGTTCAAGGTTATTTTCTTCCCTTATATATCTTATGAGTTCCGCTTCAAGGGCATCAGCGGCATGTTCGATTTTCTTATCCACAGCCCTGCTGCTTCTTCTTTCTTCGGTATTGGTAAAGTACTCACCAATGGTTTCCGTTTCTTCGGTGGTGAGGTCAGCAAGATTTTTTATTGTAATTCTGACACACGACCATGCTTTGATCAAATCATAATACGGCGATTCCTTATCTCCATAGACCAGGGCCAACCCGAAATTTACCGCGGGATTGTCCTTATAAACTATTGCTTCTTTGCTAAATGCTTCTTCTGCTTTAGCATAGTCGAGCTTTTCAAGATGCTTAAACCCCTTTTTAACATCCTGTCCGTTAACGCAGAATGATACCAGGATAACCTGGAAGATCAATAATAGCTTTTTCATAATTTTATATTCATTGTTAGGTTTTAGACGTATATAATAAGGTTATCTTTTGACCAGCATGAATTCGACCCTCCTGTTTTTGGCCCGGCCTTCCTCGGTGAGATTGGTATCTATGGGCCTTGTCTTTCCGTATCCTACCGCTTCCATGCTGACGGGATGTACACCCCTGCTAACCAGGTAATCCACTACAGCCTTTGCCCTGCCTTCGGAGAGTTTCTGGTTGTAGGCATCGGAACCTTCGCTGTCTGTGTGTCCCGATATCTCAATCCGGTTAATATTATTCTCGATCATAAAGTCAGCTATTTTGTTAAGCTCAATATATGATTCGGGCAACAGTTCCGTTTTGTTGAAATCAAAGAAAATATTTTCAAGAACTATGGCCGAACCCTCTTCAATGTTTTTCAGTCCTTCGACAAACTCATCTTTCACTATGCGGGGTTCCACAAAAGTGACGGTTCCTGTGGACAGGCAGTTGTTGTCATCCGATGCCACGTACGTGTATTTTCCTCCCGGCAAATTCCTCAGTTCCGCGCCTGTACTTTTATTGCTCCATGTCACTTTATAGGGGGGAGTACCGCCTAGTATCCCTATTTTAATATACCCGTCATTAACTATGCGCTTTACCTGTCCGCTTACCGGGTCGCGGCCTCCCGTGTAGGATGTATCGACAATCCTTGTTTCAAAGTCATGTTGCACGCAGGGGCAATCCTGGCAGTTGTCCAGGGGACTTATGTCAACATCATCAAAATAATAATAGGCATATGCCTTGTTACGCTGGTTTACTATGGTCTTATCCGTCACCACGTAGTTTGTATTGTCATAGTTCTTAAAGTTGCCTATAATAAAATGTTTCTCATTTCCTTCTGCTGTATATACATAGCATATCTGCTCCCAGTCCTCCACATCATCCAGGAACAGTCCGTCTGTATTATTCAGCTGGGGTTTAACTCCCAGGGCCACGACGCCGTCTTTAAGTATCTTATCTTTGGCAAAGTAGACACTAAGCTGGTCCACTGCAAAACGGGAACCTGAAGCCAGCCTGTAATAGAACTTGACGCAGTATTTTTTCCCTGCTTCCATAGGCTTTTTCAACTCTCCCTGTATATACTCCCTCCGTCCTTCAAAGGTCCCGCTAAGTATGGCACCGACATACCCGTCGCCTGTATTCGGCTCGCTTGTCCCTGCAAAATTAACGGGTACTCCTGCGTCGTGGGGGCTGCACCTGTTGAAATAATCGGGTGCTGCGAATGTAGGGTATGTCCAGCCGGGAATGACTTCATGCGACTGGTTTTCGGGATTGTGGGAATCGGGACAGACTTTATATTCTTCGAATCCCGGGTTAAGAACAAGGTTTTTATCCTGTGCGAAAGAATTAAACCATGTAAATACCAAAATTAAAATGGATGTTAGTAGTTTCATATAAATAGTTTTATAATAAAAAGAGGTAATTTTTGCAATTTATGCACAATTTATTTGCACACTTCGCCATAAAGATCATACTCATCGGCTGCATATATTTTAGCCGAACAAAATTCTCCCGGCTTCAGTTTCTTTCCTTTTCCCTTAACAAGAATTTCATCGTCAACTTCCGGGGAATCGAATTCAGATCTGCAGATAAAATAGTCCACTTCCCTCCTATCAACTATTACTTTAATTAACATTCCTATCTTACTATTATTTAATACTTTAGAAATATTCATTTGTTCTTCCATAATTATATCTGCACGTTGCTTTTTTACATGTTCAGGCACAGTATCTTTAAGATTTATTGCTGACCATGTATCGTCTTCTTCGGAGTATGTAAAAACACCTAACCTGTCAAATTTTGTTTTAAAGACGAAATCCCTGAGCTCCTCAAACTCCTTTTTCCCTTCCCCGGGGAAACCTGTCATGATGGTTGTTCTAAGTGCAATGCCGGGAATTTCAGTCCGGATGTAATCAATAAGCTCATATATCTGCTTCTTGTTCACCCCGCGCTTCATATCTTTGAGTATGCGGTCATTTATGTGCTGGAAAGGGATATCGAGGTATCTGCATATGTTTTCTCTTTCTTTGATTACCCTTACGACATCCCTGGGAAAATTTGCCGGGTAGGCATAATGCAACCTTATCCATTCTATACCCCTGATATCAGAAAGATAATTCAGCAGGTCGGCCAGTTTTTGTTTGCCGTAAAGGTCAATACCGTAGTATGTCAGGTCCTGGGCAATGAGTATAAGTTCTTTCACTCCCTTTGCAGACAGGGATTCTGCTTCCGCAACCAGTGATTCTATTGGTTTGGACTTGTGTTTGCCCCTCATGAAAGGGATAGCACAGAATGAACATGAACGGTCGCATCCCTCGGAAATTTTAAAATATGCATAATGCGATGGAGTTGTTAATAGCCGTTCCCCGGCAAGTTCTTTTTTATAGTCCGCACCTATTGTACTGAGTATGGAGTTAATTTCATCCGTCCCGAAATACTTATCCACACCTTTAATATTTGCTTTAAGTTCATCCTTATATTTCTCGGATAAACAACCCATTACATATAACTGATTTATTTGCCCTTCCTGTTTGGCCTTAACGAACTGCAATATAGTATCAATAGATTCCTGTTTGGCATCTTTTATAAAACCGCATGTATTAATGATCACTGTTTTTGCTTTATCCGGACCGGCATCGTGAATTGTATCTATATCATTTGCCTCAAGCTGCTTCATCAGGAATTCCGAGTCAACGACATTCTTTGAGCATCCAAGGGTAACAATATTGACAGTGTGTTCTTTTTTAATAATCTTAAATTATTTGGTGAAAAGGGAATCTACAAATTCATGTTTATCAAATATTTGCAGGTCGTCAAGTTTTTCTCCTATACCTATGTATTTAACAGGAACCTTAAACTGGTCCGATATGCCGATTATAACACCCCCTTTTGCTGTGCCATCCAGTTTTGTTATTGCAAGGGCGTTAACCTGTATTGTGTTTGTAAATTGCCTGGCCTGTTCAAATGCATTTTGTCCTGTTGACCCGTCAAGGATAAGGAGTACTTCGTGCGGTGAGTCCGGTATTATTTTCTGCATCACCCTTTTTATCTTGGACAGCTCATTCATGAGGTTTATGCGGTTATGGAGCCTTCCGGCGGTATCTATTATCACGACATCAACATTATTTGCCATGGCCGATGAGATAGTATCATAAGCCACCGAGGCGGGGTCGGAATTCATTTTTTGTTTGACAAGAGGCACTCCTGCTCTTTCCGCCCATATTGTAAGCTGGTCTATTGCTGCGGCCCTGAATGTATCTGCCGCACCAATAAGAACGGACTTGCCGGCCTTCCTGAAATGGTATGCAAGCTTGCCTATGGTAGTGGTTTTTCCTACCCCATTCACGCCCACAACCATGATAACATAAGGTTTATGGCCCAGGTCGGATGTGAAATCATTAAACTCACCTGTTGCATTCTCTTCCAGCAGTCCGGCTATTTCTTCCCTGAGGATAACGTTCAGCTCGGCCGTTCCCAGGTACTTGTCCCTGGCAACCCTCTGCTCTATACGTTCAATGATTTTAAGTGTAGTGTCAACGCCGACATCGGAAGTAACAAGCACCTCTTCAAGTTTATCCAGCACCTCGTCATCAACGCCGGATTTACCTATGACAGCCCTGGACAGTTTCTTGAATACACTCTCCTTGGTCTTCTCGAGGCCCCTGTTCAGTTCTTCCTTCCTTGATTTTGAAAAGATATTAAGTGCTGCCATTTATAGATTATTTCCGGTATATAAAAAAAAAGCCTTCTTATAACAAAGAAAGCTTGCAACAGTATAACACGGACCGGTATATTAATTCTGTGCGAAGAAATCCTTAATATGCTCGTTATTTACTATCTCTTCCTTGAAGGAATAGGAACCTGTTTTTTCGTTTTTCACCATCTTGATACATTTTGTGAAATTCCTGCCTACGCCTGTCCGTAATGTTGATACTACTTTCTTTGCCATTATTCGGTTTATTTAATTTCTTTATGAATTGTGACTTTTTTAAGGATAGGATTATATTTCTTCAATTCCAGCCTTTCAGGATCATTTTTCCTGTTCTTGGTTGTAATATATCTTGAAGTACCCGGCAAACCGCTTTTCTTATGCTCGGTGCATTCAAGTATTACCTGTACCCTGTTTCCTTTTTTTGCCATAGCTAATAATTATTCTAGTATTTACTTATAAATCCGTTCTTTTTAGCCTCTTCCAGAGCCTTTTTCAGTCCTTTTTTATTTATCAGTCTTATCCCGGCAGCTGATATTCTCAACTTTACCCACCGGTCTTCTTCCTGCAAATAAAATCTCCTGTCAAAAAGATTTGGATTGAATCTTCTTTTTGTCTTTTTATTTGAGTGGGAAACATTGTTCCCGACCATAGACCTTTTACCCGTTATCTGACAAACTCTCGACATTTTCTATATTTTTATCATTTCTCAAAAATCAGTTCGCAAAGTACGTTAATTTTATTCATATTTTCAAATTTATTTTTATTAATTATTTAGAATGAGTTTTCTTAGCATGCTAAGGGCTGTTATTGATGCTTTCAGTATGTTTCTTCCCCTGTCCCTGCCAAAATTATACTTCATGGCAACTGCTTCTTTTGATGAGGCAACACATATCCAGGTCGTACCGACGGGCTTTGTACGGGTGCCCCCGGAGGGACCGGCTATTCCTGATGTTGCAACAGCATAATCAGTATTATATATATTCATTATATTCAGGGCCATGGCTTTGACAACCTCTTCACTGACTGCCCCGTATTTGTTAAGGGTATCTTCGCTTACTCCCAGTATTTTAATTTTTATTTCATTGGAATAGGCTATTACAGATCCTTTAAAATACCGGGAGCTGCCGGGCACCGAGGTTATAAGTCCGGATATTTTGCCTCCCGTGCAGCTTTCGGCAACTGCCACTGTATGGTTCTGCTTTGCAAGCAGTCTGCCGGTTATTTCCTCGATCTTGTCATCATCATAGCCAAAGATATAGTCAGCTATAAGCGCATTAAGCTTGTCTGACTGAAGATCTATGTCTTTCCGGAGTTTATCCCTGCTGCTGCCAGTTCCGCTTATACGCAGCCTTAAAATGCCCGGTGAAGGCAAATATGCAAGTTTCAGTGAGGATGGCAATTCACTTTCCCAGTTTTCCAGTATATCTGCCATCACTGACTCTGCCACACCGCTGGTAAGAATTGTTTTATGGATAATGACGGGAAGTTTAAATCTTTTCCTAAGCGAGGGTATTATATCATTTGTGATCATGGCTTTCATTTCATATGATACTCCAGGCAGGGAGATAAATATTTTTCCCTGTTCTTCGAACCACATTCCCGATGCCGACCCGAAATTATTTACTATGATCTTACAATTGTCCGGCAGCTCGGCCTGTTTTGCATTTCTTTCGCTGATATTCACCGAGAGGTGGGAAAGAAGTTTTTTTATATGATCAAGTACATCCTGGTTCAGGACAAGCGTGGAATTGAAATATTCAGCAAGGGTATCTTTTGTGATATCATCACCCGTGGGTCCCAGTCCGCCCGTCATAATTACCAGGTCTGCCTTCTCCCTGGCCATATTCAAAGCGTCAATAATACTCTCTTTTCTATCGGGCACAGAGGTTATTTTTATAACTTCAATGCTTGCCTTATTCAGCTCTTCTGCGATGAATGCGGAGTTCGTGTCAACAACCTGTCCTATGGTTATTTCATCTCCTATTGTAATAATTTCAGATGTCATGTTTTTGTAATATATTTATTATATATTTGAGTAAACAATACTGCATTTTAATAAAGTCTAATATAGTTACTATGAAAAAAAGCAAAAAGAAAAAAAAGGGTTATTTTAACCATAAACGTGTAAAAATAGTTTCTTTCTATATAATCATATCCTGTATTGTTCTGGCTGTAGTGATAAGTAACCTGAGGGTGTGGCAGGTTCTTGATCCCAAGATTTTCTGGCAGCTCCTCATATCCTTTGCCATCCTGGCAGTCGGCAGCGCGCTATTTACAATTGTAAACGGACTTTTCCGGACTAAAAAATAATATTAATAAGTCTGAAAGCTAGCGGCCAAGTGAGCATTCTTTGGCGCATGCTGATCTTTTGTTGTTTCGAGCGGTAAACGGGGTTCGAACCCGCGACCTTGAGCTTGGGAAGCTCACGCTCTACCGGCTGAGCTACTACCGATTGTGAGAGGGACAGCGCAGTAATAAATGG
>CAZOLY010000107.1:0-11797 GCA_964580815.1 uncultured Bacteroidales bacterium | reverse complement strand
CAGGCAGGAGCTTTAACTTCTACATTCACCGCCTCTCAAGGTCTGTTATTAATGATTCCTAATATGTACAAAATTTCCGGTGAATTACTGCCGGCAGTTTTTCATGTCTCGGCACGCAGCCTTGCAGCCCAGGCATTATCGATATTTGGCGACCACAGTGATGTCATGTCTACAAGAAATACGGGATTTGCTCTTCTTGCCACAGGAAGTATCCAGGAAATAATGGATATAGCAGGTGTAGCACATCTTACTGCTATAAAATCCAGGATTCCCTTCCTTCATTTTTTTGACGGGTTCAGGACATCACATGAGATACAAAAAGTGGAAGCCCCGACAAATGAAGATATGGCAAAGCTCATAGATTATCAAGCTTTAAAGGAGTTCAGAGACCGTGCTCTTAATCCGGAACATCCTGTAACAAGGGGAACTGCACAGAATCCTGATATATATTTTCAGACAAGGGAGGCTGGTAACAGGTTTTATGATCCTGTGGCGGATATGGTTGAAGACTATATGCAGCAAATTGCTGAAATGACCGGCCGTGAGTACCATCCTTTCACTTATTATGGTCATAAGCAGGCCGAAAATATAGTTATTGCAATGTGTTCTGTTACTGAAACAGTAAGAGAGGTAGTTGATTATCTTAATAAACAAGGCAAAAAAGTGGGCCTTGTTGCAGTACACCTGTACAGACCATTTTCGTCAAAATACCTGTTAAAGGCTATTCCTGCTACGGTTAAAAAAATAGCAGTTCTTGACCGGACAAAAGAACCGGGGGCAGAAGGTGAACCTTTATATCTTGATGTAAGGAACGTATATTACAGGAAAGAAAATGCCCCTGTCATCGTCGGAGGCAGATATGGACTTAGTTCCAAAGACACTACACCATCAATGATAATAAGTGTTTTTGAAAATCTTGAACAGGCTGAGCCAAAAAACAGATTTACTGTTGGAATAGATGATGACGTAACTCATACATCTCTTCCTTTAAAAGATGAGATAAGTATTTCCGAGCCCGGCACATTCGAGGGTAAATTCTATGGTATAGGAGCAGACGGAACAGTTAGTGCAAATAAAAATTCAATAAAAATTATAGGGGAAAATACAAATAAATATGCCCAGGCCTATTTTGCATACGATTCAAAAAAATCGGGCGGTCTTACAATATCACACCTTAGATTCGGAGATAAAATTATACGGTCAACTTACTACGTTGGAACTCCCGATTTTGTAGCATGCCACGTTTCTGCCTATATTGACAAATACGACATGCTTAAAGGCATAAAAAAGGGGGGGACATTTTTATTAAACAGCATATGGGACGCTGAAGAGACAAGGAAAAGGTTGCCCGATGACATGAAAAAGATCCTGGCACAGAAAAACATAAATTTCTATATAATAAACGCAACAAGAATAGCAGAGGAAATCGGACTGGGAGGAAGGACTAACACAATCATGCAGTCGGCTTTCTTTAAAATTGCCAATATTATTCCTTATGAAGATGCGGTATCTGAGATGAAGAAGGCAATTATTAAAACATTTGGCAGAAAGGGTGAAGAAATTGTTAATATGAATCATAAAGCAGTAGACCGGGGAGGTGAAGTTGAGAAAGTGAGCGTACCAGCGGAATGGGCAAATATTAAAATCAAAGAAAAGAAAGATGAAAATGTAAAGCTGCCACCTTTTGTCAGGGATGTTGCAATACCTATTAATTTACTTAGGGGCGATGATTTGAAGGTTAGTGCATTTCTGGACCGGGAAGACGGCACATTTCCCCCGGGAACCACGGCCTACGAAAAAAGAGGTGTTGCAGTGCATGTTCCCGAGTGGATACCGGAGCTTTGCATCCAGTGCAACCAGTGTACCTATGTTTGTCCGCATGCCTGCATCAGGCCATTTCTGTTAAATGAGGAGGAGATGAAATGTTTGCCGGAAGGTACAGCTACCCTTGATGCCAGGGGCAAGGAATTTGAAGGATTGAAATACAGGCTTCAGGTAAGTCCGCTGGACTGCACAGGCTGTAATGTCTGCGTCGAAACCTGTCCTACAAAAGAGAAGGCTCTTGTCATGAAATCCCTTGAATCGCAACTGGATGAAGTAGCAAGATGGGACTATATGGCCGAAAAGGTAACATATAAAACTGATAATATAGAAATTGAAAAATCTGTAAAAAACAGCCAGTTTGCACAGCCGCTTTTTGAATTTTCAGGAGCCTGCGCAGGATGCGGCGAAACACCTTATATAAAACTTGTTACCCAGCTTTTTGGTGAAAGAATGATTATTGCCAATGCTACGGGCTGTTCCTCAATATATGGCGGTACAGCTCCTTCTACACCCTATTGCACGAACATTGAAGGTAAAGGACCGGCATGGGCCAACTCATTGTTTGAAGATAATGCCGAGTATGGCTATGGAATAGCAACAGGAATAAAAAAACTCAGGGAGAGAATAGCACTGAAGATGCAGGAAGCAATTAACGGGAAAGGTAGTCCCGGTAACGAAACAAAACAGGCATTTAAGGAATGGATCGACGGTAAAGATAATGCGGCATTATCAAAAGCTGCTTCTGCAAAAGTTGTAAGGTCACTGGAGAAAGAAAAAGACCCTGTCGCTGAAGAAATACTGGATTTAAAACAGTATCTGGTCAAAAAATCTGTCTGGATTATTGGTGGTGATGGCTGGGCTTACGATATAGGATATGGAGGACTGGATCATGTTATTGCTTCAGGTGAAGATGTAAATATGCTTGTACTTGATACCGAAGTATATTCAAATACGGGGGGACAGTCATCAAAAGCAACACCCATAGGTGCGGTAGCAAAATTTGCATCCTCAGGAAAAAAGGTCAGAAAAAAGGATTTGGGCGCTATGGCTATAACATACGGATATGTTTATGTGGCACAGGTTGCCATGGGAGCGAGCCAGAATCAGTTTCTGAAAGCACTGCGGGAAGCTGAAGCCTATCCGGGACCATCAGTAATAATAGCCTATTCGCCTTGCATCAACCACGGACTCCGGGCAGGCATGGGAAAATCACAGGAAGAACAGAAACGCGCCGTGGAAGCAGGTTACTGGCATCTGTACAGGTACAATCCTCTGCTGGAGAAAGAAGGTAAAAATCCGTTCGAACTTGATTCTAAAGAACCTGACTGGAGCAAATTTCAGGATTTTCTTAATGGTGAGGTTCGTTATACATCACTTAAAAAAGCATTCCCCAAAGAGGCAAAAGTACTTTTTGCCGCTGCTGAGAAGGATGCAAAGTGGAGATTTAACAGCTATAAACGCATGGCTTCAATGGATTATTCTCAATAGGCTGCTTTTCAGCCTTGCCGGCTTAAAAATATTAAAAATTGGGACGAATTATAGCAATCGATTACGGCAGGAAAAGGACAGGTCTGGCTGTCAGTGATCCGCTCAGGTTAATATCAAATAATCTGAAAGCAATACCTTCAGGAGAAATTTATGATTTTCTGACTGTCTATTTTTCCAAAGAAAAGGTTGATATAATAGTTGTGGGGTATCCCAGAAAATTGAACAATCAGCCCTCTGAATCTGTTATATATATAAATCCGTTCATCGAAAAACTTCAAAAACTGTTTCCTGATAAAGAAATAGTGCTGATGGACGAACGATTTACGTCAAAAATGGCTTTTAGAAGTATGATTGAGGGAAACCTGAAAAAAAAGAAAAGAAGGGATAAAGGTTTAATAGATACAATAAGTGCAAATTTAATATTACAGTCATATCTTGATTACAAAAAGAATTTAAATGGATGCTGAAAGAACGATATACCCTGTAATGCTGTACGGATCATCAGTATTGAGAAAGGTATCAAAAGACATAGACAAAAACTTTGACGGACTGAAAACTTTTATTGAGGATATGTTTGAAACCATGAATCGCGCTGATGGCATGGGATTGGCAGCTCCTCAGGTCGGTAAATCATTAAAACTGTTTGTAATAGATGCTACATCCTTGAAGGATAGTGATCCTTCACTCGAGGATTTTAAAAAGGTGTTTATAAATCCTCATATTATAAGTGAAGAGGGTGACGACTGGTCTTATAATGAGGGATGTCTGAGTATACCCCTTATAAGAGAAGACGTTATAAGAAAACAAAGAATAAGGGTTAAGTATTATGACGAGAACTGGGAACTTCATGATGAATACTTTGATGGTGTAAAAGCCAGGATAATCCAGCATGAAAATGATCATTTAAACGGTATCCTGTTTACAGACAAAGTCACTCCCCTGAAGAAGAAGCTGCTGAAGAGCAAGCTGAGGGAAATTTCCAAAGGCAGGACAGAAGTACATTACCCGGTGAGGATACAGAAGTAATACAAGCCTTGTTTTACAGAGTTATAGTTTTAATATTTAGTATAAAGGATATTTCTTAAATATCTTATCTGATTTTAATAGTAAATCAATATACTGTGCCCGCTTGTAAACAAAAGGATCATTTAACTTTTCATGAGACAGTTTGCCCCTGAAATCATCAATTTTTTTATAGCCTTTTGAGTCCATCCACGAGTTCAGGTCAGAGATCATCGTTTTCAGATATTCGATTTTGTTCCTGTATATAGTACTTACTACCTGGACGCATTTAGCCCCGGCAAGAAGCATCTTAACCACATCTTTGCCTGTAAAAATACCGGTACTGCTGCATATATCGCCCTTTATCTTTCCGTAAAGAAGACCCGCAAACCTCAGGGCCAACCTGTTATCCTCAGGTACACTAAGGTTGCTGGGTGTGAAATGCTCTTCTTTATCCGTGTCAATATCGGGCTGGAACAAACGGTTAAATAAAACAAAACCTCCGGCACCTGCCTTATCCATTAATGAAACAATATTAAGAGGATTTGCATAAAAGGGACTGAGTTTTACACTGACAGGCAACTTTACTTTTGTCCTGACAGCTTTTAAAATGTTAATCTGATTTTCATTTATAGAACTGCCCTCAGCAGACATATCTTTAGGAACATAATAAAAATTAAGCTCAATGGCATCCACCCCCGTTTCTTCAATAAGCCGGGCATACTCGACCCAGGTTTCTTTATATATTGCATTAAGACTGGCAATTACAGGAATGTTTACACTTTCCTTTACCTTTCTTAGATTAAGCAGGTGCTCTTCAGGTCCGGCATGCTCAATAACCGGGAACAAACTGACCATCTCGGCGTGCCTTTCATCATATTCATGCAGTTCATCTTCCATTTGTGCACTTTCAAGCTGTATCTGTTCTTCAAATAATGATTTGTAAACTATTGCCGCTGCTCCGTTTTCTTCAGCTATTTTTATGTTTTTAATATCACTTACAATATTACTTGCTCCGATAATTACAGGATTTTTTAGATCAATTCCAAGGTATTTTGTCTTTAAATCTGCCATTGGTTTATTTTTTAATTAATAAAATGTTATATGCTAATAATTTATTTTATACTTACATACTATTAAAATTACCTGTTTTATTACATAAGAACAGGTGTTATCATTCAAAACCTGGTCAGGTTTAAAGTTAAAAACTAAATATTAAATTCTTACATGTTTTTTAATATTTACGATAATAATTTTAAGGTAGTGAATGAACAGCATTTACGAATTAAGAAAAATTCCTTTTATTAGACTTATTATTCCCCTGGTAAGCGGACTGGCAGGAGGGATGCATTTTAAAATATCATTTACCCTTCTTACTGTCATAGCCTGTATCCTTGTTATTTTATTTATAATTATCATATTGATAAATAAAATATCGGGAATTTATAAATACAGGCTTTTATTTGGTCTTTCTATAAATGCCTTCATTATTATCGCGGGTATTATACTTGCAGAATCAAAGCTGAATAAGCATGAAAAAATACTTGAACGGATAAGAAGTTCTGAATACTACCTGGGCAGGATTATTGATCAGCATGAATTTAAACCGGGGTCAGTTAAAGCTTTGATCAGGATTTTAAGTTATAAAGACTCGGGGAGCTGGAATAAATGCAACACCATGGTGCTTACCTATTTTCAGAGAGACAGTAATACTAATATTTTATCAGATGGAGATATTATTATTTTGAAAACCGTACTTCAGGAGATTAGTAATCACGGAAATCCCTGCGAATTTAATTATAAGAAATTTCTCCGGTTTAAAGGTATAATATTTCAGTCTTTCCTTAGGCCCGGAACATGGGAAAGGATAGGGCACAGAGAGGGCCTAAGAACATTTGCTGCGGCATTGAGGAACAACCTGCTTTGTCTGTATAAAAAGTATGGAATTAAAGATGATGAGTTTGCTGTTATTTCTGCTTTTACATTAGGCTATAGAGATGCACTTAACCCTGTGATTAAAAAGTCTTTTGCTTCGGCCGGAGCCATGCACTTTATTGCTGTTTCGGGATTGCATGTGGGTATCATTTTCTCTGTCCTGAACCTTTTGTTGAGGTTTCCCGGGAAAATAAGATGTTTGAAAGGTATCAGGTTAACGATAATATTACTGATACTCTGGTTTTATGCATTAATTGCAGGATTAGCCCCTTCAGTTATCAGGGCAACTGTAATGTTTACTCTTATTCAGATTGGCATATCATTGAACAGACCAGTGAATATATATAATGTTCTCGCGGTAACGGCATTTTTTATGCTGCTTTCAGATCCAATGCAATTATCTGATATAGGTTTTCAATTATCATTTATCTCGGTGCTGAGCATAATTTTTTTTCAGCCTCGCATTTACAGATTGTTAATATTTAAAAACCTTATACTGGATAAAATCTGGATTTTATTTACCGGATCACTTTCAGCACAGATAGGTATTTTCCCTGTTGTTATATATTATTTTCACCAGTTCCCTGTCTACTCCTGGCTTACAAATATTCTGGTAATTTTTCCTGTTGCCATTTCAATATATCTGGCAATACTGATGTTTATTTTTGGATGGGCAGGCAAAGCAGCTTCTGCTATAGCAGCTATTCTTAACCTGCTTTTAAAATTTATTAATTACTGCATTGCATCAATAGAGAAGTTACCGTTTGCTGTCATTGAAAATATATATAGCAATTCTACCGTAACTTTTTTGCTTTATATAACTATTTTTTCGATTAGTATATTCGTAATATTTAAAAACAGGCTTTTTTTAAAAGTAACCTTTATATGTGTCATACTTTTATTGTCTGTAAATTTTACAAGAAACTATAACATAAGCAGGCAAAAGAAAATTATAATCTTTAATATTAACAAGTTTACAGCAGTAAATTTTATTGAAGGAAGAAATAGTTACATTCTCACTGATATTGATTCGTGCAGTGATGGCAGGTTATTATTAAATTCTGCATATAACTACTGGCTAAAAAAGGGAGTGATAGAAAAAAACAGAATATTTAATATTAATAACCGTGAAGCTAAAAATACTGCTTATGATGATATTCCTGAATTGCATGTGATTAAGCTCTATGATAATCTGTTCATTAATTTCAAAGGGGAAAGGTTATTGTTATTAGACAACGCTGACCTGCTTGAATATGTTATCAAAAAGAAATTTAAACTGGATTATCTGATAATAACAGGGGATTTGAAACCGCATAAAAATGCCCTGCCATACCTGTCGAATATCGATAATATAATTATTGATTCATCAAATAACTTCAGCACAAGGCAATTCTGGACTGAAGCGTGTGAATTATACGGGATACACTGTAATATTATCTCTTTGGAAGGTGCCCTGGAACTTGATATAACTTGTAAATAGAGAATGCAAAAAATTTAGTCAAAGTTTTAGATTTTTTATTAGAATATGCCTTACTTTGTCTAAATTTTTCAGCTAAAGATATAAAAGATAATGAGAATTATTATAGCAGGAGCAGGTGAAGTAGGTTCTCATTTGGCAAAGATGCTAAGCCAGGAAAATCATGACATTGTTTTGATCGATCCTGATGAAGAGAAATTGAAGCAGATAGAGGCCAATCTTGATGTGCTCACCAGAACAGGTTCAGCAACCTCGATAAGTATGCTGATAGATTCTGATGTGAAACGGGCTGATCTGTTCATTGCAGTAGCTACATCAGAAGAAACCAACATTATGGCAGCTATATTGAGTAAAAGACTGGGAGCAAAACAGACTATAGCCAGGATAGACAATCAGGAATATTTGTTTCCAAAATACAAGGATCATTTTACAAGCCTGGGAATAGACTATATGATATACCCCGAGATGATAGCATCCAGGGAGGTAGTCGGATTATTGCAGCAAACGGGGAGTACCGAAATATTTAGCTTTTCCGGGGGTAAACTTACCTTGCATGCAATTAAACTTGAAGAAGAAGCCCCTGTAGTTAATAAAACACTTATTGAAACCTCACAGGGGATTGATTACCAGAATCACAGGGTCGTCGCAATAACGAGGAATGGGGAGACCATCATACCCAGGGGTGAAGACCGCTTTTTGATTGGCGATATGGTTTATGTGATAAGTAACCAGGTTGGCCTTCCAGATTTGATGAATTATTCAGGGAAGGAAAAGTATGATATTCATAATATTATGATTCTCGGTGGTAGCAGGATTGGGATGCTCACTTCCAAAGAAATCGGCAATCAGCATAATGTGAAGCTGATAGAGCTCGACAGGGAAAAAAGCTACCGCTTGTCCAATTATTTAAATAATACTCTTGTTATTAATGGTGATGGCAGAGATATGAACCTGCTAATTGAAGAAGGTATAAAAAATATGGATGCTTTTATAGCTGTTACAGGTGACTCGGAAACAAATATATTATCATGCGTATTGGCCAAAAATTTGGGCGTTAAAAAAACTATTGCCGAGGTTGAAAATATGGATTATATCGTGCTGGCAGAAAACATGGGAATTGATACAATTATTAATAAGAAACTCGTTACTGCAAGTCGTATTTTTCATTTTACTGCAAGCGAGACTGTCTCTTCTATTAAATACCTTACAGGTACTGATGCAGAGGTACTGGAATTTATAGCCAAAGAAAATTCAAAGATCACCAAAACGGCATTAAACCAGGTTGATTTTCCCAAAGGCTCTATTATTGGCGGTGTCATTAGAGATAAATCAAGTTTTATTGCAAATGGATATACCCTTATCCAGCCTAACGACAAGGTAGTGGTCTTCGCATTACCTTCTGCTATCAACAGGGTTGGAAAATTCTTCAATTAATACCTTTAATTTAATAGTTATCCAGCTATTCAAAAATTCCGATTCCCTGTCTTGTTACTTCAGGCTCTTTTTTAGTGCAATCCACAACAGTCGAAGGCTCATTATTACAATAGCCGCCGTTTACTACAGCATCCACGACTTTTTTATATTGTTCATAAATCAATTCCGGGTCAGTTGTATAATCAAGCAACTTATCATCGTCATGAACTGATGTGGTTAGCAACGGATTGCCCAGCTCCCTGACAATTGCACGGACAATATTATTATCAGGTATTCTAATACCAATTTTTTTTCTGCCTCTGAATAATTTTGGGACTTTATTATTTGCTTCAAGTATAAATGTGTAAGGGCCGGGGAGATAATATTTCATTAGTTTGAATATATTATTGCTTACATGGCGTGCATAGTCCGATAATTGACAAAGATCATAAAAAATAAATGAAAAATTAGCTTTCTCAACTCTTACACCTTTAATCTTGGCTACCCTTTCAATAGCTTTTTGGTTGAAAATATCGCACCCCAGTCCATAGACTGTGTCTGTAGGATAAATAATAACACCCCCTTTTTTAAGGATTTCGACCAGCCTCGATATTTGCCTGGGACTCGGATTTTCAGGATGTATTTTTAACAGCATTCCGGACATTTAAGTTATTTATCTTAATAGGGTAAATGTAGCTAAATTTTTAATCTCTTATTTTATACCATATATTTTAATAGAATAATGAATGTTTTTCATAAAATATTTTATTCTGATTTATTTGATAAATGCAATTTTTAAAAATATAATATAAAGTGATATTATATTTATTGTAATTTTGAATAGCAAATAATCTTTAATAAAGGATCAGCTTTATATTAAATAAAATAATTGATAATGAAACTAATTCGAACATTAAAGAATTTTATAGTTCTCCTGGCGGTATTTATTATTTCAGGAAACTTAATAAAAGCACAAAACCAAAAAATTTATGATATGGTTAAAAATATTCACTGGTTAGGGCAGGCGGCGGTAAAAATTAACGCGGCCGGAAAGGTTATTTATATTGATCCGTATCAATTAAAAAATACGGATCAGGCAGACATAGTACTTATTACACACGGGCATAACGACCACTTATGCCTGGCTGATATAAAAAAAATTATTACGGGGAAGAGTATTATTATTGCTCCGGTTGATTGTTATACTAAACTTCAAAACCTGAATGTTACTGAAATTAAGACAATAAGTCCGGGACAGTCCTTGACACTTGACGATATAAATATCAGCGCTGTTCCTGCTTATAACATTGTAAAAGCAAATTTTCACCCAAAAAGTAATAAATGGGTTGGCTATGTATTAACCATTGAAGGTGTAAGAATCTATCATGCAGGCGATACCGAGAGGATTCCTGAAATGAAGGACATCAGCTGTGATATTGCCATGTTACCTTTGGGGCAGACTTATACTATGAATAGTGTAAAAGAAGCGGCAGATGCAGCTATTGATGTCAAGGCCAGGATAGCTATACCAATTCATTATGGCCTTTATGAAGGAACAGCTGAAGATGCCGAAGAATTTAAAAGCTTGCTCAAAGATAAGGTTGATGTAATAATAAAACCTGTAGAGTAGCTTATAAACTATAACCGGAGAAATAACGACTTAATATTTAAAATGTATAATTTTTAAATATGCAGGCTCATTATATCCAAAATGATGGAATACTTGTAATAAAAAATTTATTATGAACCATATCACTTTATTACAAGAAAACATTAGAGTCTCGATGGGGTCCATACGGTCGAACTTAATCCGGACAATACTTACTGTTCTGATTATCAGTGTTGGCATTATGGCTCTTGTCGGCATACTTACAGCAATAGATTCCATTAAAAGCACGATAAATAAACAGTTTGCTACAATGGGAACCAATACTTTTACAATTGAAAGCAGAAGTATAAATGTGCAGATAGGTAAAAAAAAGTACAGGAGGAAAAATTATCCTTATATTTCTTATCGCCAGGCAAAGGAATTCAAAGACAGCTATAACTTCCCTGCCACGGTTTCTGTATTCACCTATGCCTCGGGAACAGCAACAGTGAAGTACAAGTCAAAAAAAACACATCCGAATGTTGCCGTCATTGGTACAGATGAAGACTATATATACACTGCAGGGTATGAGATTAATCAGGGCCGTAATATATCGGTTCAGGATTTGGAATCAAACAGCAATGTTGCTATAATTGGAAGTGGATTAGTGAAAAAACTATTTAAAAACAGCAACAGGGTACTTAATGAGCTTGTTTCGGTTGGAAATGGCAAGTACAGGGTTATTGGCATCTTAGCTGATAAAGGTACCAGTATTGGCGGAAATGATAATATGTGTCTCTTGCCATACACTAATATCAGGCAGTACTTCTCAATACCGGGAAGGAATTACTCAATAAATGTGATGCCAGATAATGATTATTCATATGATGTTATCACCGGTCAGGCCGAGAGCACTTTTAGAATAGTAAGAAATTTGAATGTCAGGGATGAATCGGACTTCAATATAACCAAAAGTGATTTTTTATCCAAGATACTTAATGAAGCGATAAAGAAAGTATTGATTGCAGCCACGATTATTGGATTTGTTACTCTATTTGGGGCAGCAATCG
>CAZOLY010000106.1:0-11809 GCA_964580815.1 uncultured Bacteroidales bacterium | reverse complement strand
ACCCCGATGCTAACCTGGCTGCCACTCTCGGATTCCCCGACCCGGAAAAAATAAAAAAATTACTCAATGATAATCTCGTCTTTGAAAAATAGCGTGTTCCTATAATAACCAGGAATCTTCGTAATTCGGGCTGAAATACAACAATGAGGGCTATAACTCCGACACTGACAATCTGACTGAGGATCGATCCAAGCAGGATCATCCTATCCTTAACCAGCAGCAACCACAGAATATATATTGAAATGATAGTAACAAAAATGTAGGTAGCTATAGTTCCCTTAATAAGAATATATACCTGGTACATCAGGAATGCCACAAGGAGGATATCTACTATATCAATTATCCTTACTGTTATAAAGGAATAAATCATAAATATTTGCTATTACAAAAACAAAGGTAAAAAATTATGGGAAATCCCACTATCATATCAATGAACATAACTCTATGGCTTCCATTGCCTCCCTTACATCATGTACCCTCAGAATATTTGCTCCTTTCATCAGGGCGATAGTGTTTAATACTGTCGTACCGTTCAGAGCCTCCAAAGATGTGACATTTAATGCTTTATAAATCATTGACTTCCGCGAAAGGCCGACAAGTAACGGTAGCTCAAATATTTTAAAATCATCGAGCCGCTTTAAAATCTGGTAATTATGTTCCAGCATTTTCCCGAATCCAAATCCGGGATCAATCACAATATCACAGATACCTGATAATTTTGCTTGCTGAATCTTTTCCGAAAAGTACAGTATTATTTCTTCAACCACATCATCATATACCGGGTTAATCTGCATGTCACGGGGTGTTCCCTTCATGTGCATCATAACATACGGCACATTAAGTCCGGCTACAGCATCAAATATATCTTTGTCTGCAGCACCAGCCGAGATATCATTAATTATGTCAACATTATATTCTTTAACTGCCGTTTCAGCCACTGATGATCGAAAGGTGTCAACTGATATAATTATATCGGGGTAATTTTTGCGTATGGTATTAAGTGCCGGTCCCAGTCTTTTCATTTCTTCATCAACGGAGATTTCTTCAGCTCCGGGCCTTGATGAATAGGCGCCCACATCAATAATTGATGCACCTTCTTCTATCATTTGTCCCGCCTTCTTTAAAATTTGCTTTTCTTTAGTATATTTTCCACCGTCATAAAACGAATCAGGGGTAACATTAAGTATCCCCATAACCAGGGGTGTTGATAAATTTATAAGCTTACCCCTGCAATTCAAAGTATATTTTTTTGAAAAAAATGTATCTTTAGAATTCATAATTATAAATTTTCCGTTATAAAGGTAATAAAAAGCCTGTAGATAAGTTTTGAAAATATCAGCATTGGCTATGAAATTTGTTGTTATAGAAGGACTGGATGCCTCCGGTAAATCAACACAGCTTGAATTATTGCATAATTATCTCAGGGCGCATGATATTAAATTCAAGTACCTGCACTTTCCAAGGACCGATGCCCCGGTATACGGTGACCTTATCGCAAGGTTCCTGAGAGGCGAATTCGGGGATATAAATACCGTAAATCCTTACCTTGTCGCATTACTGTATGCAGGTGACAGAAAAGATGCAGCAGAACTTATTCAAAGCTGGTTGCACCAGGGTTACCTGGTTATTGCCGACCGTTATGTTAATTCAAATATTGCATTTCAATGTGCTAAAATTAATAACAAGATCGAGAGGGAAGCGTTAAAAAACTGGATCACATATTTTGAATATCATTATAACAAAATACCCAAACCCGACCTGGGGTTATTTCTTGACGTGCCTTTTAAATTTACTATGAAGAAACTGGGACAGGACAGGAAAGGTAATGATCGCACCTACCTGAAAGGTAAAAGGGATATACATGAAGATGATCTTAAATTCCAGCAGAGGGTGAGAGATATGTACTTATCTCTTGTTAAGGAAGATCCTGATTTTCAGCTTATAGACTGTAAAGATAAAGATGACAGGATTTTACCTCCACAATCAATATTCCAGAGTATTCTGAATAAGTTAAAGCTGGTTTAACAATACGTTAACAATTAAACTCCGAAAAGCATGATGAAAATATTGCGAATAACAAGTAGAATAATTGCAGGCGCCTTATTTATTTTTTCAGGGTTTGTTAAAGGTATCGATCCTATGGGTTCAACCTATAAGTTTATTGATTATTTTGAAGCTTTTCATTTAGGTTTTTTAAACTCCGTTGCCTTTCCGTTAGCCATCCTCTTGAGTACCGGTGAGCTGGTTATTGGCATAAACCTCCTTCTGGGAATAAGGATGAAGATTACAAGTTATGCCCTGCTGATTTTTATGTCGTTTTTCACTGTCCTGACCCTTATCCTGGCAATATATAATCCGGTTACAGACTGCGGATGCTTTGGCGACGCTATAATTTTAACCAACTGGCAGACATTCTGGAAGAACATTATAATCCTTGTACCTACACTCATTATTTTCTTTTCAAGAAATCAATTTATACCCTTTTATGCAGACAATATCGAGTGGAGACTGACCGCAATTTTTATTTTAAC
Organism: uncultured Bacteroidales bacterium; assembly: GCA_964580815.1. GTDB lineage: Bacteria > Bacteroidota > Bacteroidia > Bacteroidales > UBA10428. The sequence continues at coordinate 9,278 of CAZOLY010000106.1, read as the reverse complement.
AGGAATACTTATCTCCGTTTATTCATACAGGAATTTACCGCTGATGGATTTCAGGCCTTATAAAATTGGCACCAACATCCCTGAAAAAATGACAATCCCTGAAGATGCCCGGCCTGATGAGTATAAGGCAATTGTGGTATATGAAAAAAATGGTATCCGGAAGGAATTCAATGAGGATAATATTCCCTGGCAGGATACAACATGGAAATGGGTAGAAACAAGGCACATATTAATAAGCAAGGGATACGAACCGCCGATACATGATTTTACAATCTCGACACTTGACGGTGATGATATTACAGATATGGTAATCACAGATCCGGGCTATTCATTTCTTCTCATAGCAAATGATCTTGCAAAAACTAATACCGGGGCATTCAGGATTATAGATAAAACAGCCAGGGCATGCATCGGTAACAGCTGTTCATTTTATTGCCTGACCTCATCTACTACTGAAGAAATAAAGAAATTTCAGGACAAACTGAAACTGGACTTTGATTTTTATACAACAGATGAAATAACATTAAAGACTATAATTCGTTCAAATCCCGGACTAATATTACTAAAGGAAGGGAATATTATTGGAAAGTGGCACTATAATAATTTTCCTGAATTCAATGCTTCAGACCGGAATTATATTTCATATGTATTGGATTCTCAAAGAAAAGACCGGGAAAAATTAACTGTTTATCTCGTTGCAGTGTGCTTTATAATGATTTTATGTGTTTCTCACATAGTAATACTTAAAACCAAATAAATAAAGTGCTTACTAATCATTGTATAAAAAATATAATTGTATTAATTACCATATTAATTCTTCTTGTACTTTCGGCATGTGAAGAATCCAGTCAATGCACCGAAAACACTGAAATAAATGCCCATATTAACTTTAAAACAGTAAACAGCATGATTAAGGATACTTTAATTGGTAATCTGACTGTTATTGGCAGAGACACACCTTATTATAATAATAACAATATTAAATCCATTGATCTCCCGCTTTCACAATCTTCAGATACAAGTGAATTTAAATTTGCCATTGGTGACCAGACAGATACAATTTTGTTTTACAGTAAAAGAGAACATTACATGGTCTCTTACGAATGTGGTTTTGCAACCCGCTTTATTCTGGATACAGTGATTACAACGAACATACTAACAGACTCAATAAAAATTATTAAAAGTACTGTAGATATTTCTGATGAAACAAATATTATTTTTTACTTTTAGCTGTTTAATACTATTCTGTCCCGGAAGAAGTATTGCCCAGGAGAAAATAATAAAAAACAGGGGTTTCAGATTCGGAACAGATGTGTCTGAATTTTTCCTGCCCTTGTTTTATCCCGAAACAAAAGGATATGAACTCCTTGCAGACCTGCAGATTACCGATAATATATTTATTGCCGGTGAGTTTGGAATAAGTAGCACCAGGCTTGATACTGATTCCTACAGTTTCAATTATGACTTAGATGGCCGGTATTTTAAAATAGGGATCAACAAGAACATGCTTAAACAAGATGATAAAACCAAAAATGACCTGGTGTTCGTTGGCATAAGATACTCATTCTGCAGCATCAAGCATGAAGCTACTAATATCAGTATTGCTGATGAGCACTGGAATGAGGAAATAATTGCTGAAACCGGGAAACATAATATAAAATGTCATTTTATTGATGCCGTTGCAGGTGTTAAAACAGAGCTGTTCAAAAATTTTTACATAGGCTGGACTATCAGGGGCATGATAAGGCTTACACCGAAATCTTATGATATAATGACCCCTTATATAATCCCTGGTTTCGGAAAAGGCAGAAAGAGGGCTTCCCTGGGATTCAATTATTCAATATATTACAGAATTCCTTATAAAATAGCAGTGAAAAAAAAGAATTAGTTATTTTTAATATTTTTAATTTTAAAACATAAATCTTCAGACCAATTATGAGAAAATTAATCGTGGCAGGAAACTGGAAAATGAATAAGAGCCTCCAGGAAGGTGTTGAACTGGCAAAGGCTGTTAATGAAAAAGTAAACGGACAGAAAGCACTGGTGGTTCTATGTACCCCATTCATTCATCTTACCGAGGTAAAAAAGGTAATAACCAAAAGCACTCTTTTCCTGGGAGCCCAAAACTGTTCTTCCAAACCGGCCGGTGCCTATACGGGAGAGACCTCAGCATCCATGATAAAATCAACCGGTGCTGACTATGTTATTATTGGTCATTCCGAAAGGAGGACATACTTTAAAGAAGCAGATTCAACCCTTAATAAAAAGGTAAGACTTGCACTGGAAAATGAACTTATACCTATATATTGTTGCGGTGAAGTATTGCCTGAAAGGGAAGCAGGCAAGCATTTCGATGTTGTCAGCAGGCAAATCAATGAAGGTCTCTTTAGTTTGTCCACCAAAGAGTTCAGTAAAGTTGTTATAGCATATGAACCCGTCTGGGCTATAGGAACAGGTGTAAATGCCACTCCAGCACAGGCCCAGGAAATGCACGCCTTTCTCAGAAGCCTGGTAACAGATAAATACGGAAAAGAAGTTGCCGAAAACACAACCATTCAATACGGAGGAAGCTGTAAACCTTCAAATGCCCGTGAGCTATTTACTAATCCTGACGTCGACGGGGGATTAATAGGTGGAGCCTCCCTGGATGCCGAAGATTTTATAGCAATTGTAAATTCCTTCTGAAACTTATCAGGGAGCATGCTTATTCAATGGAATATAAAGCATTGCATTTTAAGCTTAAAAAAATTTCTGATGCACTAAGGGAAATTATTATCGCCAGACTATTTTCCATAGGATTTGAAGGATTTCTTGAGACCGATGATGGCGTTGTTGCTTATATTCCCGTTGAACTTTATAAAAAAACCAATCTTAATGAGACTCATTTATATGACAAACCTGCATTCAGGGATATGGTTGTTGTAGAAGATTTTATTATTGAAAAAAACTGGAATGAACTCTGGGAAAAGAGTTATGAACCGGTTATAATTGATAATATATGCCTTATAAAAGCTTCATTCCATAAAAATACTCCTGAATGTAAATACGAAATTCTTATCGATCCGAAAATGTCATTTGGCACAGGTCACCATGAGACTACGGCTTTAATGGTTAAAGAAATGCTGGAGATATGTTTTAAGGGGAAAAAAGTTCTGGATATGGGTTGCGGGACAGGAATACTTGCAATACTGGCATCAATGAAAGGGGCAGCTCACATAACTGCTATTGACATAAATGACTGGGCTTATAATAATACTATTGAGAATACAGAAAGGAACGGTATAAAAAATATAAGAGTTTACAAAGGTGATGTGAACCTGATAAGTAACAAAAAATTTGATATTATATTAGCTAATATTCAACTCAATGTAATACTTAATGATATAAAATACTACCATTTATCGCTGACTTCAGGCGGACTTCTAATTATAAGCGGTTTTTTAAAATCTGACCTTGTGAAAATAAAAAAACAGTGCTTTAAATATTCTTTAAAATATATTAGTTTTAAGGAAAAGAATAATTGGGTATCTGCAAAATTTAAGAATATAATAACATGAAAAAAGTCAGGTTTCTATTCTCTCTGATTATATTTTTAAGCCTTTCTCAATTCATCTCATCCCAACAGTTAAAGGATTTTTCAAAAGACCGGAGCATGTTTCCGGAGGAGTTAAATCTTTTTATGGAGAAGAACATATCTGCAGAAGAGTCAAATAAACTTACTGAATTTAAAACATACTGGGCAGAAGACAGCCTGTTTACTCGTGATGAACAGGACCGGATCATAATTATCTCACAACTTTTATTGAATGAAAAAGCAAAACCATCTCCACATTTTATAAACTATTTGTCATGCCTGACAGACTTCAAAAAGAAGAATATAAGTGTAGAAAATTACAATTCATGGGAAAAAGGACTTCTATATATCCTGGAGCAGAAACAATTATCATTAAGTAAAATAAATGATTTCCTGGTTTTCACAGTAAAGCTGATAAATTCAAATACAATACACGAATCATATTCGGCTCAATGGAAAGCCAGTAAACCGGATTTCAAATTCATCATGGTAGAAGATATAAAAGTCAGGTTCACTACTATAGACCTGTCCTGTCATGCTAAAAAAGACAGTATTATGATATTTAATACAGAAGGTGATTATTATCCTGTTGATAATATCTGGAAAGGAACAAAGGGCACGGTAACATGGGAACGCAGTGATTATGACAAAAACGATGTATATGCAACATTATCAGGGTACGAAATTGATATGAGCAGGTCAGAATACCAGGCTGAAGACGTGACATTTACCAACAAGCTTTACTTCGATTATCCGCTCAAAGGTACTTTATCGGATAAAGTTCAATACATACAGGAAGATGAAAGTCCCACTTACCCGCGGTTCGAATCTTATCAGAAAAACTTTAAAATAAAAAATCTGTACGATAATATAAATTATGAGGGAGGTCTGGCCATGTACGGGGCAAAACTTATTGGAAGAGGCACCGGTGATGAAAAGGCTAAGATTTATCTGTACCGTAAAGATACACTCCTCATTATTGCGCAATCAACTTATTTTAGTTTCAGGGCAGACAGGATAACAGGACCAAATACCAGCGTGACAATTAAACTTGACAAAGACTCAATATATCATACCGGACTGATTTTCAGATATATTGTTCCCCGGAAGGAGTTAACATTATCCCGATCCGAAGATTTTACTTCTCAGAGTCCTTATTTCAATTCCTATCATAAGATAGATATGAGCTTTGAACAGCTGGTATGGAATGTGGATGAGCCCACAATGAAGTTTACTGCCCCTATAGGTGCCTCCATAGGAATAGCAAATTTTGAATCGGTTAACTATTTCAATTACAATAACTTCATGGCAATGCAGGGAATAGATGAAGTGCATCCCCTGGTTTCAATAAGGAGCTTTGCAAAAAGAATGGGTTCAAACGAATTTCTGGCTACGGATTATGCAAATTACCTGAGAAAGTCCGCTACACAGGTACGGCAAATGTTAATGCGTATGTCAGTACTGGGATTTATTTACTATGACGTAAATACTGAAATAGCCACACTTAAGCCAAAGCTTGAGAATTACCTCGCTGCCTTCATGTCTAAAATTGATTTCGATGTTATAGGTTTCCCCTCGAGAACAAAAGCACCCCTTGAAAATGCAGTCTTTGACATTAGAAATTATGACCTTAAAATCAATGGCATACCACAGATCTTTGTCAGTGATTCCCAGAATGTAGTAATTTTTCCGAGAGAAGACAGGATAATTTTAAAGCGAAACAGGAATTTTCAGTATGATGGTACCGTAATTGCAGGTTTATTTACATTCCATGGGAATAATTTCTTTTTCAGTTATGATTCTTTTATGATAAATCTGCAAAATGTTGATTCGCTGTCAATAAGATTTATTACCGGTAACACTGATAATTACGGATTCCCGATTATTGACAAAATAGACAACCAGATCCAGCATATTACCGGTGAAGTGCATATTGACAAACCGGATAATAAGTCAGGCAGGATAAGCTATTCTGAATACCCTATGTTTAAGAGTAATGAAAACTCTTATGTATATTATGAAAGAAAGAATATTCAACACGGAGTATATGAACAGGATGATTTTTATTTTAAGGTCTATCCCTTCATAATCGACAGTCTCGATAATTTCAACAAGAGGGCTTTATTGTTTGACGGTGAATTTAATTCGGCCGGCATATTCCCTTCTTTTGAACAAACACTGTCACTCCAGAAAGACAAGTCACTCGGATTTCTGCATCTGACCGGAGAAGAGGGGCTCCCCCTGTATGGAGGCAAAGGAAATTATGTAAATGAGATTCATCTGTCAAATGAGGGCTTAAAAGGTAAAGGCACAATAACATACCTGACATCAATTGCAAATTCAGTGGATATTACCTTCTTTCCCGATTCACTGAATGCATATGTTACTGATTTCAGGATAAATAAGGAAACAACAGGACCACAGTTCCCATGGGTGCAATCATCAAATAACTATATACACTGGCTCCCGTATTCAGATGAATTCTATGTTTCCAGGCGGGATATTGATTTTAAAATATTTAACGATTCAACCACCCTGGCAGGAGACTTGAAATTAACGCCTTCCGGATTATCAGGACGGGGCAGGATGGATCTTAAAAATTCAGAAATCAAATCGAAGGAGTTCACGTACAAGGCGGATGAAATTCTGGCAGATACAGCTGATTTCTATTTAAAATCCCTGCATACCACGGGATTTACCGTGCTTACCAATAACGTTAATGCCCGTATAGATTATACTACCGGCAAGGGATACTTTGATTCCAATGAAGAATATACACGTGTTGACTTCCCTGAAAACAGGTATGTAAGTTATCTTGATAATTTCACGTGGGATATGAAAAAGAAAGAGATGGCAATGGGCTCCAAAAAAATTGAAAAGCCCGGGCCAATAGAAGCTGAAGGATATGAGAAAGAGGCTGAAGGCCCCAGGTATATTTCCTTACATCCTGAGCAGGATTCGCTGAGCTTTGTTTCATCACTCGCATACTACGATTATGAAAATAACCTTATCAAAGCAACGGGTGTAAAATTTATAAATGTTGCCGATGCAAAAATATACCCGGACCAGGGCAACGTTATAGTGGGACAGGATGCAAAGATGAGAACCCTGGTAAATGCAAAAATTATAGCCAACCAGATTACAAGGTATTATACATTTCATACGGCAGAAATAAATATACTCGGTAGAAATAGCTATACCGGCAATGGCTATTATGACTATATTGACGAAAATGCCAAAGTCCAGATCATCCATTTTAATGATATAAAAGTTGATGAGAATAACCGGACTATTGCGAGTGCAGATATTTATGAGCCTGATAACTTCACCATCAGTCCGGTTTACCACTACCAGGGGAAAGTGCTTCTTGAAGCAGACAACAGGTTTATGACATTCAAAGGTGCAACCCTGATTGAACATAATTGTGACCTCCTGGAGACAAAATGGCTTAAGTTTGAAGAACAAATAGATCCGTACAACATATATATTCCTGTTGATGAACAAACATTTGATATTAACAGAAAGAGAATCTACAGCGGGATATTTATTCACTATGATTCGGTGCATGTTTATCCTGCCTTTTTTACACCGAAGAAATTTTATAGCGACAATGCGATTATTTCTGCTTACGGTTATTTATACTATGATAAAAATTCGCAGTTATATAAAATTTCCTCTATAGAAAAAATGCACGACAGGAATTTGCCTGGAAATTACGTTAGCCTCCACAGGGAAGATTGCCAGATTTATGGTGAAGGGAAAATTGATCTGGGCGCAGATCTGGGGCTGGTGCGCTTAACTTCTGCAGGAAATGCCAGGCATTATATAAATGAGAATAAAACCACCCTGGATATTCTCCTGGGAATAGACTTCTATATCAAGGAAGATATAATAGAAATAATAGCCCGGGAAATAGACAGTATTTCTGAACTGCCTGCCACTGACATGAGTGCCGATACTTATAACAAGGGAATTATTGAACTGGCGGGCAAAGAGCTCGCCGGAATATACAAAGACGAGTTAAATCTGTTTGGCAAGGTAAAAGAAATTCCACCCCCCTTAAAACATACTATCTTCTTTAACGAACTGAAGCTTAAGTGGAATGATGCGACAAACTCGTGGCTGTCATATGGTGAAATAGGAATAGGAAACATAGACAATACCCAGATTAATAAAAGAGTAAAAGGTCTTATTGAGGTTCAGATAAAAAGAAGCGGTGATATATGCGATATTTATCTTGAAATTGATAAAACGCACTGGTATTACTTCGGATATACACGGGGGGTCATGCAGACCCATTCCTCAAATCAGGAATATATTGACAGAATAAAGGTGTTAAAACCCAATGAAAGGAAACAGAAGATAAGGACCAAGGCAGGTGGACTTTCCTATATCTATATGGTATCTACAGAACGTAAAAAGGATGCATTCTATTATAAATACCTCAAAACGCTTGAAGATGAAAAAGAAAAAGAAGAAATTAATGAACCGGAATAAATCCTTATAGCTTTTTACAAACCCTGAATCTTCTTGTCTTTGGGGTACTTGACTGAATAAACGAATCTTAAGTTTTGAGTCTGGCCTGCTTTAAGATTTAACTTCCACAACAGTTTTCCATAATCCCTGCTATATTCGGCTCCTCCGTTATCTTCAAGCTGCACCTCTATTTCCTTATTCTTTGAGATAGGTACCTGGTCGAGGACTTCAAGATTTATCGGAAAGATATTGTTATTCCTGACCAGGATCTCATAACCCTTTAACTCCTTAATATTTCCCCCTATTACCTGTTTACTTGTAAAATCTTTCAGCTGGTTTCTCTTGACAGATATCTTATTGTCCCTGCCCAGAGATACTAATAATGTATCTGCTGTGGTAACCGGATTTATTGTTGACTGTCCGACATACATGCCCTGGAAGAATAGGTTTGCCTGTCCGGCCAGAAGATTATACTGGCCATAATCTGCCACCTTGGCAAGCAGAAATGCACCGTCATTTAGCTTGGGTACGGTATGGTAAGTGAAATCAGCATCCAGCTTGTATTCTTGCATTGCCACAAGGTGCTCTTTTCCGTCAGAAGTTATATCCTGCAGCACTTCAATATTATACTCTGCAGCCATCTGGCTTGTGGTCCGTGTAACCGTGTATTCTGGCATTTCAGCTTCTTCATTCAGTGCACCCGTCGTTGCCTCCTGTGCAATATTAATCTGCATCATCTGCGAGCGTTGGGCTGACTTGGCTCCGTAACCAACAACCACCGGCGGTACATAGAAATCTATATACCATGGATAAAGTATCGGCCTGTTGTTATCGACAGACGGATTACCCGTAGATATTGTCAGTTTTACATCTTTCCAGTCATAGCCCGTCTGCTGGTATACATTTGCTTTATATATCAGGTTCACAGGCTTATCAGTGCCGCCGGCCCTGATATCATAAATCGGCGACCAGCCTGCATTGGGAGTTAAATAGGATACCCTCAGCCCTATTTTTGTCAATATGTTGGCAGAAACATTTATTACAATTTCGCCTGTCGGCTTGTTCCTCGATGAATTCAGCTCACTTAGCTGGTTCTCTATCCTTGACTTTACCAGTTTCAACTCCTGGACTTTCTTATCAATATTTAATACTTCCTTTTTTACTTCAAGCAACCTTGACCGGTAAAAAATCACCAGCTGTTTCAGCTCTTCCACATTCAAACCCTCCT
>CAZOLY010000105.1:0-11832 GCA_964580815.1 uncultured Bacteroidales bacterium | reverse complement strand
GCAGGAAGCAAATAACTAGTCCGTAACCAACTATTCCGCAGGAGATAAGTGCTGACAATAAGTCTTTTGCATAAAGGGCGTAAATTGCTCCCAATATCATAAAAACAATTACTATTGAGAGTGTTATTTCCATATACTTTTAAATTTCAAGATATGTTAAATTAAAAATAATAGCATAATAATAAGTCCGGCCAATATCCAGATAGCATAGTTTGACAGCAGTCCGTTATGGGCCAGACTGAGTTTTTTATTCAGCCAGAGTATTGCATTCTTTGATATATCGTAAATATCAAACCACTTATCTTCTGCCTTTTTATAAATAAATGAAAATATACTCTGGTTAGCAATCGTATTATAAAATTCTACTGCAGAATAGCCCGTTTCATCCTGAAATTTTTCACCGCCGATAAAACTGTCCGAGGTACGGAATCTTTTCAAACTACCTGCGAGATATATAACAATTCCGAGTATTATTGAAACTAAAATAAGCAATGAAATAGTCGCCGAATTCCATGAACCTATGTATTCAAACTTCCCTGCTATTGGAATAAAAGCTTTTGGTATGACGTAATTAGTAGCAAACACACCCAGACCAATACAAAGCAAAGCAAGTATGACCAGTGGCAACCACATCATTATTCCAACTTCCTTAACATCTTTTAATTCATCTTTTCTCCTGCCGAGGAAGGCTCCAGAGATAAACTTAATGAAGCTGGCTAATGTTAAAGCAGAACCTATTATTGCGAGAGAAAGCCAGATTATCCATAATTGATTGGCAACTCCCGGGTCCTTGCCAAAATCTATTATGCCCTGGTAGATAGTCCACTTGGAAGCAAATCCGTTAAACGGGGGAATCCCCGAAATCGATAAAGCAAATACCAGTCCGGTTAAAAATGTTATTGGCATTACCTTTGACAATCCGCTGATATCTTCCAGGTCTTCTTTTCCGGTCCTCTTTTCAATATTTCCTGCAACAAGGAATAAGCCACTTTTATATATAGCATGGTTCATCATGTGGAATAAGCCCCCGATAATTCCCAAAGGTGTCCCTAGTCCCAGTCCGGTTACCATATAACCAACCTGCGATACGGCATGATAACCCAACAGTTTTTTATAGTTATGCTGTACCAGGGCCATCATTACGGCAATGATTATAGTTGAAACACCTATAATAATAATAACCAGGGTCAGCCATTGATTTAGTATAAACACATCATGACATATCCTTGCCAGGAAATAAATACCTAAAAGTTTATCAAGAGATGCCGGCAGATAGGCTGATGAGGATGCAGGTGCCTTTTTTACATAGTCAGGGATCCATGTGTGAAAAGGAATAGCTCCTGCTTTTGTAAAACTGGCAATAAGCAAGGTAATAAATGCTATATTCCTTATCGCATCTGTTGTATTTATGCTTAATTCAGACATATTGAGCGAACCGGCAATCTTCCAGATAATACCTATTCCCAACAGCATTATTCCATCAGAGGCTCCGATTATTACGAGTGTTTTCTTGGCTGCAGCCGAGCTCTCCTCATCATAACCTTTTATTAATTTGTAGCATGTTATGGCCAGGATACCCCAGAAAATAACAAATAAAATAAGATTATCTGCAAGCACTGCTCCAAATGATGATCCCAGAGTAATAAGAACATACGGGTAATAATTACGTATACCTTTGGCTTTATTTATATATACAAGGGAATAGGTAACAATTATTATTCCGAAAAATCCAATTAACAGAGATATAAGTTTGCTCAGGTTGTCGATATTATATATCATATATTTGCCAAGGCCCTCAAAAAGCGCATTGATTGATGTATTTCCCGTAGATATACCTTCCACAACATAAGTTCCTGTAACACCTTTTTGTGTGAAAATACCATATGAAAGATACAGGGTAAATGCAGAAATTATAAGTGCGATTATGCCTTTAACGGTTTTTATTTTTTCCGGAAATACAAATAAAATAATACCGGCAACTATTGGTATTGCTATTACTGAAACTACAACAGGCAAACATGAATTATTTAATACAATATCGTTCATTTTATATGAATTACAACTTTTGTCTTATTTCTTGAGTCTTCCTATGTGATAATTTTAATATTTCTTCTCCATTAAGGATCTTTTTTCCGGTAGCATAATCATAGGCAAAAGCCATTCTTTCAGTACAACAATAGCAAGGATCAACAGCTGCCAGTGAAATTGTAGCGTCTGATATTGTCTGGCCTACGCAGGACTTTTTAAATGTTGCTATATTAACATAACTGGGGGCCCTGACCTTATGCCTTACCGGGTAATTGGAACCATTTGTTTTAACAAAATGGAACACCTCGCCGCGTGGAGCTTCAGCGTGGCCGGTGCCGTAACCTTCGGGTATTTCCTTTACTTTTACTTCAATGTCCCCTTCTTTTGTTTTCTTCAGGCCATCAAGACACTGTTCAATTATATTTATTGATTCGTCCATTTCAAGGAGCCTGACTTCAGCTTTTGCAAACACATCACATCCCTTGGAAGTGATAACTTTCCAGTTAATAAGTGGGTATGCGGCATAGGGATCATCCTTACGTACATCTACAGCTACATCCGAAGCCCTGGCGGTAGGACCTACTGCGGCAAAGTCAATAATATCCTCCCTCGTCAAAATACCTACTCCTTTTGTTCTGGCATGTATTACAGGATCATCCATCACTGCGCCTGTAAGCAAATCATTCTTTTTCCTGAATGAATCCATTACTTTTTTTATTCCCGGTATCTTATATTCTTCAATGTCTCTTCTGACTCCTCCTATTTTGAACATAGCATAGCTGTTCCTGTTGCCCGTAATCATCTCAAACATGTCAAGAATAGGCTCCCTGTATTTCCATGCCCACATAAACACTGTATTGTATCCCAGGAAATGACCTGCAAGGCCAACCCATAATAAATGGCTGTGAATTCTTTCCAGTTCTCCGATTATACTGCGGATATATTTGGCCCTGTCCGGTATTTCAATGTTACCAATCTCTTCCATACAGTTTGCGAAAGCAAAGGGATGAGAAGTTGAGCATATACCGCAAATTCTCTCAACAAGGAAGAAAACCTGGTCAAAAGTCTTTGATTCACTTAATTTTTCAATACCTCTGTGATTATAACCCGTTTCCCACTTTATGTCCTTAACTATTTCTCCATCACAATATAGTTTAAAAAGTTCGGGTTCTTCCTGAAGCGGATGGTATGGCCCTATTGGTATTATTTTACTCATCTTTTTCGATTTATAAGTCATCATGTCTATAGGGATAAACTCCTTTAGCCCAGTTACCTTCGGAAATGAGTTTCTCAAGGTTAGGATGACCAATGAAATTTATGCCCAATATTTCATGCATCTCACGTTCAATCCAGTTTGCTGCTTCAAAAATTGATGTCAGGGATTCTATCTCCGGCTTTTCCTTTGCCAGAATTACATGCAGATTAATTACCAGTCCGGTTAAATCATTACTAAAATGATAATAAATTTCAAATCCCTTCTTTGTATGCAAAGCTGAAGCAATAATAAATCTCAACTTCAATTTATTGAATAAATAATCAGCAGCCTTCAGAATTGCATTCTTTTTAATGGTAACTGTAGCCCGTTTTGCACTTCTTATTTCGGTTTCGATTATATCTTCCCTGAAATTTTTATTTATGCTTTCTATTTCTTTTATTAATGCCATCTAATTAAATTCTTATATTATTTCTTAAGAAGTTTAACTATACCAGCAAGTATAGCTTCGGGTTTTGGAGGACATCCGGGTATGTATGCATCAACAGGGATGATTTTATCAACCGGACCGGCATTTACATTACCTTCAGCAAATATGCCCCCTGTACAGCCGCACGCTCCTATCGCTACAACAATAATTGGCTTTGGTGCCTGTTCATATAATTCAAGTAACCTTACTTTGTCTTTCCTGTTAATAGAACCGTTTACCAGTAATACATCCGCATGCCTTATACTCCCGACCAGCTGCATTCCGAATCTCTCAACATCAAAGCGTGGTGTAAGGCAATCCAGGATTTCTATATCACAATTATTGCAGGATGCTCCACCGAAGTGAAACAGGAAAAGTGATTTTTTAAAACAAAATTCTTTAAAGCCCAATTTCTTAAATTTTAGTATCCTAAAAATATCAATACAATAGCAATGATAGCCAGCAGGTTCATCCAGATAAAGAAGAACCTCATAGCCTGTCCTATTCGTACTCTTGGATTTGTATTCCTGATAAGTGTCAATATTAAGACTACTGCCAGCACTTTTAATATTGTCCACAAAATGCCTATACCCGTAAGATTAAATCCCTTCATAAAAAGGGCAATAATAAATGCAGGCAATGTAAATAGCATGATATATTTAGTAAGCTTAATAATAGCATAGGGAGTGCCGGAATATTCAATAAATAAGCCGTGTGTTATTTCTGTTTCTGCTTCAGCCATATCAAATGGCACTAGTCCCAGTTTAGCCTGCAGGCAAAACATTGAAACAATGAATAATATTACTCCCGAAATACTACCTATAAATGCATTGCCCGTATTCTGAGCATTAATAATATCATAAAGGCTTATGCTCATACCACCTTTAATTATTATAGCAATAAGCATAAGCAAGAATGACAGCTCATAACTTAATATTAACTTCATTTCCCTTGAAGCCCCTATTGCTGCAAGTGGGTTGCCCGAAGCAAGTGCTCCGATAATATATGTTAATGAAGGAATCGTAAGCAAATAGAAAATAACAATAACATCACCTGTAAATCCTGTTTTAATGCCAAGCAGGGGTAAAAGTATTAATACACTTGATATAGTAGCTCCAAAAAGACCAAACACAGGCGCCAGCAGGAATGTTATTTTTGAACCCTTAGCTGGAAGAATAGTCTCTTTTACCAGAAGGAGCTTAAGGAAATCATAAAATGGCTGCAATAAAGGCGGTCCTTTCCTGAACTGGACCCAGGCCGTAATCTTTCTGTCGAAAAAAGACAGGAATCCTCCGGCTACAGCCACAAATAAAAAACCTGGATATATTAAATAGTAAAATAGCTCTTTTAACATTTTATTATTCCCAAATATGTTCTTTAACTAATATTTTATCGTTTAATTTATAAATATTTTTACCGGGATCTTCATCCATATCAACAATAGTGACAATATCATCTGGATATGCAGCTGCAAATTTTTCAAGTTCCGAATCATCTGATAAATTCATGTATATGTAATCAGATGTTTTAACCTGAAATAAATCATCCATCATTGTGCCAAAGGGGCAAATTGTGATACATGATTTACATCTTATGCAGAGGTTCACTGCCCTGACAACAATCCCGTTTTTATCCTTTTCAAGTGCATCGGCCGGACAGGCATTAATGCATGGGGCATTATCACATCTGCGGCATGTAAATTGAAATGTGGCAAGCTCTCTGATTGTTTTAAATGACTTATCATTGGGACTTGTTTTATAAACAGCCTCAACTTTGCATTCATCCAGATTCCTCAACTTGTACAAATCAATCAATACCTTTTTGCTCATAGTTTAGTACCAATTTATAACCAGATATCAGGTTCATTTTTAATTTCTTCGTAAGTAAAAACAGGGCCATCCTTGCATACAAAATATTTACCCATCATGCAGTGTCCGCATTTTCCCATCCCGCAAGACATATTTTTTTCCATTGACAAATAAATATCACTTTCGGGATAACCCATTTCCAGCAATTTCAAAGTCCCAAACTTCATCATTACCGGGGGACCACACACAACTGCCACAGAATTTTTTATATCTACCTTAAGATCTTCAAGCAGTATCGTGACAACCCCTTCTTTTTCCGACCATTCTTCATCAGCCTTATCGACACTTCTGTATACTTCAAATCTTTCGGTTTTTTTCAACTCGTCAACAAAAGGTTTATAAATGCACTCTTCCGGTGTTTTTGCACCATAACAAAGTATTACTTTTTTAAATTTTTCCTTTATTGCGATCAGGTTATACAGCAATGATCGTATAGGTGCAAAACCACAGCCGCCGCCAACAATTATTATTTCTTTACCATAGAACTTTTCAACCGGATAACCTCTTCCAAAGGGACCCCTTATTCCGACAACCTCACCCGGCTTAAGTTCATGTAATCTGTTTGTGACATAGCCGGTTTTCATAATAGTAACTTCAAGCCTTCTTGTTTCCAGTGGAGAAGAGGAAGGAGTGAAAGGAGCTTCACCGTAACCATTAAGCGTCAGCTCAATAAATTCGCCTGTCTTAAAAGCAAACTCAGATTCAGGAATCAGGACAATGGTTTTAATAGTTGGTGATTCACTTATAACCTTATCTACTTTAGCTTTAATAGGTCTGTATAAAATTGCTTTATCTGCCACTGTTACAGCTTTTTATTTTTTATTTGCTAACTCAATAAATAATTCGTTCTTATTTATATTGCCAATACATGATTCTATACATCTTCCGCATCCTGTGCAAGCTACTGATTCAAATTTTTCAGGTTTCCACACATATTTGCACATATAGCGGTTTCTGAACCTGACAAATTTCTTTTTCAGCGGGTCTTCTCCGCCGGCAGTTTTTTCAAAGCCAGGATACTGGCATGCATCAAGTTGTCTTACTTTCTCAAATTCCGGCCTGTCAATAAGCAGGAAGCATGTGCATGTCGGACAAATAGTAGCACAGGCACCACAGGAAACACATGTTTTTGCATATTTCTCCCATACTGATTCTTTTGATTTTTTAACCAGCTTACCTGTTTCTTTATAATCAGGCAATTTACTATTCTTGCTCTTAAGTTGCTTCTTAACAGCCTCCCTTTTATCCTGCACAGCCTTAATATTCTCACTGCTTATTTCCCGGACAGTAGCTATTTCTTTTATCCTGGCAACAATATCTGCTCCTTTTGCCGTATTTAAAAAAATCAGAATTGATCCGTTCAATGATATTAATGACAAATCATTGTTCTTCTCGGGATACGGGTTAACTCCATAGGAAGTACAATGGCAATGTTGCTGCGTTGTCAGGCAGTCGGTGCCAATAAGAATCGAATTATCCCTGGCGTTTTTATAATAGGGATCAACAAAATCTTTGTCAAGATATATTTCATCCAGCAAACCCACGCCTACCAAGTCACATGAAGGAATCCCGATAATTATATTTTTTTTGTGAAATTTTTTATTAATAACTACATTTTCCTTTGCCGGCAGGAAGAAGCTTTTAAGAGGGGTGGCAGGCTTTGGAGTGTTATATATTATATCCTTTAAATTATCGTTGTTAATTATCTCATAATCAATGCTATTTCCGTTATTGACAGCAGCATATATCTTATATGATTCACTTAATTCCTGTAAGGCCTTTTGCCAGTCAGTTAAAGATATCTGGAAACTCTCCATAACATTTTATTGTTCCGAATTTCACAATAAAAAAGTAAATTTAGTTTAAATGATTATATTTAACAAAATTTTTAACAAAGAATATTATTGTTTCAATATTAATATATAATTAATATAAATAAAAGAAATTACTATAATCTGAAAAAGGATCTAAAAGCTAAATAGAATACTATGATCAGTGATAAAGTAATAAAAAGATTTTTACAGTATCGTATTTGCCTGATCAAGTTTCAAAGATTAGGGTTTGAAAAAGTATTCTCTTATAATCTTGGTGAAGAAGTTGGTGTTACCCCCGAACAGGTAAGAAAGGATTTCTCCTATTTTGGTATAAAAGGAAACAGGAAAGGTGGTTATGAAATAGAAAAATTGCTTAAGTCAATAAGTGAGATTTTTAAAATAGATGAAAACAGAAACATCATTATTATGGGTATGGGTAATATTGGAAAAGCCCTGGCAAATTATAAAGGGTTTCCTGAAAACAGAATCTTTATTGTTGCAGCTTTTGACCTGGATCCTGCCAAGTACACAAAAAAATTTAATATTCCTGTTTATCATCCCGACAAAATAGATAAAATTGTAAAAAAGTACAGTGTCAGGACAGCAATAATTGCGGTCCCTGAATTTGCCGGGCAAGAGGTATGCGATAAACTTGTTTCACTTGGTATTAAGGGCATCCTGAATTTTTCACCTGTGATACTGCGAGTGCCTGATGATGTTTATGTTAATAATGTGAATCTCAGAAGTGAAATCGAAAGCCTGTTTTATTATATTTGAAATTATTACAGGAAAGCCGGAACGGTTATCACGGAGTTTGAATTTTATTATTTATTCTTTGTTTTTCGGGATATTGATCATTGATAATTATTATCATATCTGTTTTTCTTAAAATTATGTATTTTAGTATTATATAATAATGTAAAAACCAGACGATGAAAATAGGATGCGTAAAAGAAGTAAAACATCACGAATACAGGGTAGGATTAATCCCTTCAGATGTGAAGTCATATATTTCCCGTGGTCATAAAGTAATGATCCAGAAAAATGCCGGTGAAGCTGCCGGATTTGAAGATCAGGAATACCGGAAAGCCGGTGCTGAAATTGTTGTCAGTAACAAAGATGTTTATAATAAGTGTGAAATGATTATCAAGGTCAAAGAACCTATACCTGAGGAATATGATCTGTTGCATAATGAACAGATTCTTTTCACCTACCTGCATCTGGCTGCTGACCGCCGGTTAACTGAAACTTTGATGAAGAAGGGGATTAAGGCTGTTGCTTATGAGACAATTGAAGATGAAGATGGTCAGCTTCCGTGCTTAAAACCCATGAGCGAAATTGCAGGAAGACTGGCAGTCCAGGAAGGAGCCAAGTACCTTGAAAAAACATACGGAGGCAGAGGAGTATTGCTGGGAGGGGTTCCCGGGGTAAGTAGAGGCAAGGTAGCTATTATTGGAGGAGGAGTTGTGGGAACAAACGCGTGTAAGATAGCAACCGGTATGGGAGCTGATGTTACTATCCTGGATATCAGTGCAAAACGGCTTGGTTACCTCGATGATATCTTTGGTTCACGTATAACAACTTTATATAGTACAGATGCAAATATAGAAAAAGTATTGGCCGAAAGTGATTTGGTAATAGGGGCTATCTTACTTAAAGGAGCAAAAGCTCCACACCTTGTTAAACGGCATCATCTGAAGCTGATGAAGAAAGGGGCTGTAATTGTTGATGTTGCAGTTGATCAGGGAGGTTGTGTTGAAACAATAAGGCCAACAACTCATGATGATCCTGTTTATGTTATAGATGATATTGTTCATTACGGAGTAACAAATATGCCTGGAGTTGTGGCATTGAGTTCAACAAATGCCCTTACCAGTGCTACCTTGCCATACGGATTAATGATTGCAGAACTTGGCCTTGAGGAAGCCTGCCATCAATCTGATGCAATAAAATCAGGAGTCAACATTTACAAGGGAAAATGCGTTTATCCTAACGTGGCAAAAGCTTTTGACATGCCCTGTTATTCAATTGACAAGCTGATGGACAAATCCTCCGAGGCCTTGGCGTAGGAGGATAAATTCTGTTAAGTCAATTTTAAATACTTATAAGAAACATCACCATGAAAAATAAGAAACTGGGATTTTCCACAAAGTCAGTCCATGCCGGTGAAATAAGATACAATGAGTATGGATCAATCACAACACCTATTGTACAGACTTCAACATTCATCTTCAAGGACATAGAAGAAATAAAAAGACTGGCAAAAGGTGATCTTGGTCGATTTGAATATGGCCGTTACGGTCACCCTACCCAATTTGCAGCAGAGAGAAAACTGGCTGAAATAGAGGAAGCTGAAGATGCAATACTCTTTTCATCAGGTATGAGCGCCATAACAACTTCACTTTTTGCATTATTGCAGGCAGGGGATCACATAATAATTACTGATGATGCATATAAGCGTACCCTGGATTTCTGTAAAACATGCCTCGGCAGGTATAATATTGAAAGCAGTGTCATCAAGATGTGTGATTATGATGCAATTGAAAAAGCAATAAAACCTAATACGCGGATTTTCTTTTCTGAATCACCGACAAACCCGTACCTGAATATTATGGACATTGAAAGGCTAATGAACATATTCAGGGGTAAAGATATACTTGTAATTTCTGACAGTACTTTTGCTACTCCTTTTAATCAGAAACCCCTGGAATATGGAGTTAATCTTATTATACACAGCTGCACCAAATATCTCGGGGGTCATAATGATCTGCTGAGCGGGGTTGTTCTTGGTAAAAAGGAACTGACAACAATCATACGTGAGTACCTTAAAATAACAGGAGGCGTTATAGATCCCAATTCTGCTTACCTGCTAATCAGGGGATTGAAGACATTTGAACTTCGCATGAAAAGGATAAATGAAAATGGACAAATGTTGGCAGAATATCTTGAAAAACATCCCCGTGTCAAACGGGTTTATTATCCCGGATTACCAAGTCATCCGCATCATGATGTCGCAAAGAGGCAAATGAAAGGGTTTGGAGGAGTTGTTTCTTTTGAGGTTGAAGATGATACTGAATATGTATTGAATTTTTTAAGCAAGCTCAAGATCATAAACATAGGTCCGAGTCTTGGCGGTGTTGAATCTCTTATAACACATCCTGCAACTATAAGCTATTATAATTGTAACAGGGAGGAACGTTTGGCCCTGGGCATAAAGGATGGGCTTATCCGCCTTTCAGTAGGCGTTGAGAATGGTGAAGATATTATAAAAGATATAGAACAGGCTTTTTTATAAAAAATTTGGAATTCACCAGGCTTGTTGAACCGTTTAATTTTATTAATATGAGAAATCTGCTTTTTCTGTTTGCGGCAACAGCTGTACTATCCGGCTGTAAAAAGGATGACGCCATAATAATTGATATTCCTGATGATTATTATAAAAATGGGGTTTATGTGATGATAGATCCCAGGATGGAACTTCTTTCAGTTGTGCAGCATTTTACTACCTGGGCCGATGAGCATCATACAAACCTGGACTTTAGTTACCCTGATGATGTTGAGAATTACTTCTCTTCATTTTCAAATCATCCTGCAGTAACAAAATGCCAGGAGCTCCTGAATAAAGGATTTACTTATGATGCACCTGTAAACTTCATGTTGTTCCATGACTACCCGCCCGGGCTTGCCTTATTGTCCCCTTACTCTGATTACCTTATCGGAAGAGCATCCGGAGAAGGTAACCTGGATGACTTCGCTGAATGCTTAAGAGACTTTTCCGTATCAGCAGATTTTATGAGTTTCTATGAAGACCATAAAACCTTCTATGATAAAGTTCTTACCCTTGTTTTTAATTCGCTGGGAGAGAATAAATATATTGAGCTTCTGGAAGATTATTATGGAGAAACAAAATATAAATATATAATTGTACCAACACCTCTCTTTAGCGGAGGAGGTTACGGTCCGAGAGTGGATCTTCCTGAAGGTCAGTATGTTTATCATATTCCCGGTCCGACAGGACTGAAAAATGGCATCCCAACTTTCGGCAGTGAATCTGATTTCAAGCATGTGCTATTGCATGAATTCAGTCATTCATTTGTGAATCCTCTTACTGAAGAAAATATTAATGAGGTTAACAAGTCTGCTAAACTATTTGAGCCAATTGAGCAGCAGATGAGGGACCAGGCATATTCAAAGTGGTATGTATGTGTAAACGAACACCTGGTGAGGATCAATGTAATAAGGATGCGTATAAACAGCGAAGGGGAAGATATTAAAGAAAACCTTATTGAGTATGAAGAGTCACAGGGTTTCATTTACATCACCCAGCTTGACACGTTGATGCAGCGCTATGAGTCAAACCGCACAGAATATCCCTGTTATGAGGACTTTTATCCCGAAATTATCAAGCTTTTCAATACTCTATGTCAGTAAGTCCTTCTG
>CAZOLY010000104.1:0-11843 GCA_964580815.1 uncultured Bacteroidales bacterium | reverse complement strand
ATAATAGGGAGTATATCGGTGACACCCTCCGAAGTTAAAAGTTATTTTAAAAGCATTTCCAAAGATAGTATCCCCTACTTAAATTCTGAAATCGAGATTAGCCAGATAGTTATATATCCTTCTACCAGCGAAGATGCTATTTATGATGTCAGGGAAAAGTTGTTGGATCTCAGGCAGAGAATAATTAATGGGGAAAGATTTTCAACACTGGCGGTGCTTTATTCAGAAGACGGTTCAGCCTCAAAGGGTGGTGATATAGGATGGGCCAATAAGGCTGACCTTGATCCTGAATATGCCAAAGCAGCTTTTGGTTTGAAAAAGGGTGCCGTATCCAAAATCGTCAAATCTTCATTCGGATATCATATTATTGAATTAATAGACAGAACGGAGGACAGGGTACATACCAGGCATATACTGATGAAACCGGCAATTTCCATCGAAGCAAAAGAACAGGCTAAATCCATGCTGGATAGCATAATCAGGCTCATCAGACTTGACTCCCTGACATTCAGCCAGGCAGCACTGCGTTTTTCACAGGATGAAGACACAAGGATGAATGGCGGCCAGGTTATTAATGAGACGACCGGCAATTCAAAGTTTGAACTCAACAATTTTGATACAAGGGACTACCTTGTAATCAAGAATCTTAACATCGGGGAAATATCAGATCCTTATGAATCAACAGATAAACATGGCAAAATAATATTTAAGGCAGTTTTTTTAAAAAACCGCACTAATCCCCACGTCGCCAACCTGAAAGAGGATTACGACCTTCTTAAGCAGATGACGATGTACAATAAACAAAGTGAAATTGTCGACAAATGGGTAAAAGAAAAAATCGAAAGTACATATATAAGGTTAAATGATGACTATGGAAACTGTAAATTCAGAATAAGCGGCTGGCTGAAATAAAAAACCAGGAGTATACCTGACCATGAAGCTTCATATATGCATATTCATAAAACACAGTCATTCTAAATTAACCACCCTTGTTTTATTTTTATTGACTGTCTTCTTTACACAGTCATTTCCTCAACAAACACGGAAAATAAACCATGATGCTGATAATATGGAGTTTGACAAGAACCTGGCAAGCGGTGCATACAGGCTCCTGGGGAATGTTGTTTTCAGGCACGAAGGAGCAATAATGTACTGTGACAGTGCATATTTTTACGCAAGCAGCAATTCACTGGATGCTTTTAATAATGTGCATGTAATTCAGGGTGACAGCCTCCATTTATATGGTAATTTTCTGCATTATGACGGCAATACAAGGAAAGCCAATGTCAGGAAAAATGTAAGACTTGTAAGTAATGAGACAAACCTGTATACTGAAGCTCTTGATTTTGACTTAAGGTCTAATGTTGGATATTATACCACAGGTGCAGATATTGTAAATGGCCGGAATGAATTAACCAGCCGGGAAGGTTACTATTATTCAAACAGAAAAATGTATTTTTTTAAAGATACTGTTGTAGTAAAAAATCCGGATTATACCATTTATTCTGATACGTTAAAATATAATACGATTAGCAATGTTGCTTTTTTTCTCGGACCTACGGAAATAATAAGTGACAGCAACTACATTTATTGTGAGGATGGCTGGTATAACACCGAAACCAACATCTCTTTTCTGAAGGATAATGCGTGCCTGCAAAATCCGAAACAAACAATAAGAGGCGACAGCCTTTACTATGAAAGGGAAAGCGGTTATGGCGAAGCTTTTCACAATGTCGAACTTGTTGATTCCGAGCAAAAGATCATATTAAAAGGGAATTTCGCAACCTATAACCAGTCAACTGAAAATGCGATGATAACAGATAAGGCTGAATTAATCCAAATTACAGATACTGATTCCATATATATTCATGCTGATACTTTAACATCTGAAATTGATACGAGCGGATATAAAATTGTAAAGGGCTTTTACAGGGTAAAAATGTTCAAGTCAAACCTCCAGGGCAAATGTGACTCTATGTCATACTCGTTCTCCGATTCTATTATCAGGTTATACGATGAGCCTGTATTATGGTCGGATGAAAATCAACTAACATCGGAATATATAGAGATCAGAACCAGGAATAATAAAATTGATGAACTGCATCTTATAAAACTCGCTTTCATAATAAGCCAGGAGGACTCAATTAAATTTAACCAGATTAAGGGCAAGGATATGGTATGTTACTTTAAAAATAATGAACTCTACAGGGTAAACGTAAACGGTAACGGACAGACTGTCTATTATCCTAAAGATAAAAACGAGATTATAGGTGTAAATAAGGCTGAAAGTTCCGACCTTGTAATTTTCCTCAAGGACAACGAGGTAAAGGAGATTATTTTCTATACTAAACCCGATGCTGTATTATACCCTCTGGATAAGGCACCGCAAAATGAACTTAAGCTAAAAGATTTTGTCTGGCTGGAGAGATACAGACCTGCAAGAAAGGAAGATATTTTTTAATACTCATCCTCATTGAAAAAGAAATCATCTTTGCTTGGGTAATCAGGCCATATGTCTTCGATACTTTCATAAATCTCCCCTTCATCCTCAATTTCCTGCAAATTTTCAATAACTTCGAGAGGTGCGCCCGAACGAATGGCAAAATCGATAAGTTCGTCCTTTGTGGCGGGCCATGGCGCATCTTCTAATTTCGACGCTAATTCAAGTGTCCAGTACATTTTTATAGAAATTGTAAATATTCTTACATGAAAAAGGTGCAAAAATATAAAAATTTTATTATCAATTACAACTTAGTAGTCCACTGAATTTCTATTAACTTTAAATTAAAGGCTGTCTTCCGCGCCAGCACAAACAAATAGTCAGATAACCGGTTAAAATATTTTAATAAAAATTCAGGAACAGATTCTTCAGAAGAAAGCTCAACAATTTTTCTCTCTGCTCTCCGGCATACTGTCCTGGCAATATGACAAAATGAAACCGTTATATGGCCTCCCGGCAGAATAAATTTTTTCAGGGGAGGCAGCTCTTTTTCCATCCTGTCAATCTCCTGCTCGAGCATTTTTATATCTTCTTCCTTTAATTCAGGGTAAACTGGCCCCCTGCTGTCACTATCTGTTGCTATTATTGCTGCATAAGTCATCAGCCTGCCCTGAATCTTTATAATTGTTTTTTTGTCTGATTCTTCGATATCCTGACTTCTGATTAATCCCATATACGAAATTAACTCATCAACGTTTCCATTGGCCTCAATTCTTTTGTGATATTTAGGCACTCTCTTGCCGCCCTTAAGGGATGTCATTCCCTGATCACCGGTTTTTGAGTATATTTTTATATTCATATCATTTTTTTATTGAAGTTGCTTTAGTTTGTTTGTTTATCATGTCAGATTCAATCTGCCCGTCAATAAGCCTTATTATCCTGTTGGCATGTTTTGCAATGTCTTCCTCATGAGTAACCACAATGACAGTATTTCCTCTTTCATGTATTTCATCAAACAGTCCCATAATATCGATTGATGTTTTGGAATCAAGGTTTCCTGTAGGCTCATCTGCCAAAATTATGGAAGGATGGTTTACCAGTGCCCTGGCCACAGCTACTCTTTGTTTCTGGCCCCCTGAAAGCTCATTGGGCCTGTGAGTAATCCTGTCACCGAGACCGACACTTTCAAGCACCTCAGATGACCTGTTTTTTCTTTCCTGCTTCGACATTCCGGCATAGATAAGAGGCAGCATGACATTTTCCAGTGCCGTATAGCGGGGCAACAGGTTAAAAGTCTGAAATATGAATCCTATTTCACTGTTCCTTATCTCCGC
Organism: uncultured Bacteroidales bacterium; assembly: GCA_964580815.1. GTDB lineage: Bacteria > Bacteroidota > Bacteroidia > Bacteroidales > UBA10428. The sequence continues at coordinate 8,069 of CAZOLY010000104.1, read as the reverse complement.
CAGTTGATTGTCAATCAGTTTGCTTGCATCCTTGCCGTTTAATATGTAATCGCCGGAAGTTGGAGTATCAAGACAGCCAATAATATTCATCAGCGTGGACTTTCCCGAGCCCGATGGGCCCATAATTGCCACATACTCATTTTTATTTATATCAATAGTCACCGACCTTAATGCTCTTACTATCTGGGTACCTACAAAATAATTTTTTACTATTTCCTTGATTTTAATGATATTATCCATCAGTTTATTAACTTTTAATATCTAATTACAAAATTTTGTTTCTGAACACCCCGGTTAAAAAATACTATTCCCATAAAAAAAAGGTCCAGGGTAATTTTTACCGTGGGATTTGATTTTATCTCCTGCCATGCTTCGCTCATTCCCTCAGACCAGTGAATATCATCAAATACCATTATCATGTTATTACCTGATTTTACTAAAAGCTGATTAATATATTGTAATGTAGGTTTTTTTTCATGATTGCCATCGATAATAATAAATATTTTATTATTTAATTTTTTAATTAATGAAGTCAATACATTTTCGAACCTGTCGTTGATTACTTCAACATTATTTAATCCGGCATCATAAAAATTCTGTCTCGCAATTTCTGCCAGGTTTTTATCTGCTTCAATACTTATAACCCTGGCATCCCTGCATGCGCTGGCCATATATATAGTGCTTAAACCTAATGAGGTGCCTAATTCCAGGATAGTATCCGGACCGAAATACTTTACAATCCTGAAAAGTAGCTGACCGAATTTTTTATTAACAGCCGAGTATTTAGCTATATCTTTTATTTTTACTGCTCCCGGCTTGTTTTTTCCCGAGCCTGCCTCTATTGTCTCCGTATTGTTTCTTCTAGAGCCTGCACCGTAGTCACTGTATAAAATTTCTCTTTCTTCAAGTCTTAACCGCCTCCTTATCTTTTCAACCTCACCATATTCTTCATAGCTGGATTTATCATTCAGGACACCGGTAATAAAATCGAACACAAAAGGTGAATGAATACCATGGCCGTATTTATGCCCTGAGAATAGTTTATAGTTCAAAAATCTTAATATAAATCTTATGTTATTCATTACCCCATGTTAATAACAATTTTCAATACTGCATTATTTGTTTGAATTGATTTAATCAAATGTGCAAATTTAGTTTTCAATTTTGAAATATCTTTTACGATATTTACTTTATTCTTCTTTGCTGAGATGGATCAAATTTTAGAGCAGGACATAAAATACCTGAAGGGAGTAGGCCCTAAAAGAGCAGAGCTGCTTAATAAGGAGCTGAATATATTTACTTTTGGAGACCTCCTGTATTATTTTCCATATAAGTATATCGACAGGTCAAAGTTTTATAAAATAAATGAGATCGATACGACGCTTACATTTATTCAGCTAAAGGGAAAAATTGTAACTTTCCGCACAGAGGGGCCTCCCGGGAAAAAGCGGCTGGTTGCCGAATTTGCTGATGATTCGGGAGTTATTGAACTTGTATGGTTCCGGGGAATAAACTGGGTGGCAAAAAACTATAAGACAGATACGGAATATATAGTATTCGGGAGGCCTGCAATTTATAGCAGGAGAATATCTATACCACATCCCGAGATTGAAACTGCTGACAAACAGGATTCTGTTGTTAACTCAAAATTCCAGGCACAATACAACACTACGGAAAACCTGAAAAACAACTATGTTAACTCAAAGACTATCTATAAACTCATTAATAACCTTCTGATAAATATTAATCACAAAATCGAAGAGACTTTACCGGGATACCTGGTAAAAAAATTAAACCTCCCCACACTCGAAGAAGCGCTATATAACATTCATTTTCCACAGAACAACGAGATGTTGCGTAAAGCTACCTACAGGCTTAAGTTCGAGGAGCTTTTCTTCATACAGATGAATATTTTAAAACTTAAAAACTCAAGAAAAAAAGCTTTTAAGGGATTTATATTTTCAAAAGTTGGTGATTACCTGAATGATTTCTACAGGGAGAAGCTTGATTTTGAGCTCACAGGTGCCCAGAAAAGGGTAATAAGGGAGATAAGGAAAGACCTGGGCTCGGGCGAGCAAATGAACCGCTTGCTGCAGGGTGATGTAGGCAGCGGGAAGACACTGGTTGCTCTCATGTGCATGCTTATAGCACTGGATAACGGGTACCAGGCATGCCTGATGGCCCCGACAGAAATACTTGCCGGCCAGCATTTCGAAACTGTCAGAACCTTCCTGAAAGGACTGGATATTAATGTCCGGCTCCTTACAGGCTCAACAAAAAAAAGCGACAGGCATATTATTCATACCGGACTGCAAAGCGGGCAGCTGCAAATCCTCATAGGTACGCATGCCCTGCTGGAGGATCCTGTCAAGTTTAATAACCTGGGCATAGTAATTATAGACGAACAGCACAGGTTTGGTGTTGCCCAGAGGGCAAGGCTTTGGAAAAAGAACGAACAGCCTCCCCACGTTCTGGTGATGACCGCTACTCCTATACCACGCACGTTAGCCATGACCCTTTACGGTGACCTTGATGTGTCGATCCTTGATGAGATGCCGCCCGGAAGAAAACCTGTAAAGACAGTGCATTATTTTGACACAAAGCGCCTGCCAATGTTCGGATTCCTCAGGAAGCAGATTAAGGAAGGCATGCAGGTATTTATTGTCTATCCCCTGATCAAGGAATCGGAAAAAATGGATTATAAAGACCTCGAAGACGGATATGAGAGTATTTCGAGGGCCTTCCCTCCACCCGGTTACCTGGTTGTCTGTGTTCACGGCAGGATGAAGACAGGGGAAAAAGAAATAGCAATGAAACATTTTATCGAAGGCAGGGCTCATATCCTGATAGCAACGACGGTTGTTGAGGTTGGTGTAGACATACCCAACGCCTCGGTAATGGTTATTGAGAGTGCCGAAAGATTCGGCCTGTCACAGCTGCACCAGCTGAGAGGCAGGGTGGGACGGGGAGCTGACCAGAGCTACTGCATACTTATGTCATCACATAAGCTTACCAGTGAAGCAAAGAAAAGAATAGACATAATGACACGCACAAATGACGGATTTGAAATAGCCGAAATGGACCTGAAGCTCAGGGGCCCCGGTGATATCGAGGGCACACAGCAGAGCGGCATCCCCTTTGACCTGAAGATTGCAAACCTTGCACGGGACGGACAGCTGATACAATTTGCCAGGGATATAGCAACCAATATCCTCGATGATGACCCCGGCCTTGAAAAAACCGAAAACCAGGTGATCCTAAAAGAGCTGAAAAAAGCATCAAAGGGCAAACCGGACTGGAGCGTGATAAGTTAAAATAGTATCCTTTATCTTATTCCCAGGTTTACTAAAATTATACCCCCGATTATTACCAGGGAGCCAATCAATTTATTGATATCAGGCCTTTCCCTGAGCATTATGATCCCCAGCAATATGGCAAAGACTATGGATACCTGCCTTACAGGCACTGCCACGCTTACCATAACCTCCCTGAGGGCTACCCTGAATGTAAAAAAGGACAAAAAGACAGTGATGCCTCCCAGCAGTATGAAATACCGGTATTTGGGAATATAAGAAATGACAGGCTTTTTCTGAAAAATAACCATATAAATAATTAGATTAAGTGCCATAAACAGGAGGATGAATCCTATGTATGTTTCAATATTAAAGGCAGCGATCCTTGATTTATCGAAAATGGCCCCGAAGGAGTACATCAGGGAAGCAGCGAGGGCAAACCGCGCTCCCCTGTAATCCTTGCTTAGCCGGAACATCTTCTTTATTTCAACCCGTGTAAATGCATTAAGCTTGACCATAAAAGCCCCAATAATCGTTATTATTATTCCTGCCCCCGTTAAAAAGGATATTTTTTCAGCAAGCAGAAAATAAGCCCATACAGGTATAAAAATGGGACTCAATACAGTCAGCGGATAGTGTGTTGAAATGTCACCATGTTCATAAGATTTTGATACAAATATCTGGTAGAGGATATAAAAAAAGGAAGCTCCGTAAATGTAAGGTACATTATGCCAGGGTATGTCCCTGTAATTGCCCGTTAAAAAGGCTATGGCCACTGCCGTGAACCCTGCCACGGTAAACATGGACACCAGAAACACCTTGCTGCCATTGGACTTACGCATAAGGAAGTTGTAAAAGGAATGGAGAAAAGCTGACAGGACGATATACAAAAGGTATTCTATGCGCATTGGCTTAGAAGTAATTAATGCTCCAAAATACTCAATTAATTCTTACCTGTCAAAATAATTTTTGAGAATTACCTGCCGAAGCCTTGGGGCAGGCAGGCCTTAACGACGGTGTATTAGTTTTCTATGGCGGAAGAAAATCAGTCCGGTTCCTGCCAGTATTCCCAGTTCGCCTGTCCAGAACAATATCCAGTTAAAAGATTCGGGAACGTAATTTTGTGCGAAATCAAATAATGCATCACTATTTGAAAATTCCATTATTCCCGATGATGATATTTGTCTGATTATAAATACCGAATAATCCCACGACCATGCAGTAAACAATATTAATGAACCTGCAATTAACAATGCCCACTCTCTCCATTTTATTATTATCCTGATATTGTATGCATTAAAGAAAATAATAAATCCTGAAAGCAGGATCATGGTCAATGATGCTATAACAGGAGTAACCACAGGTCCCACCCAGGTTACAGGCACAAAGAACAGCACGTCCCAGGTCATGAAAGATTCGGGCCAGCCCAGCAGCAATTTCAGGAACACATAGTAAAAAATGTCCCAGACACCAAAACAATAAATGAACCACGCAAATTTTTCAGTAAAATATCTTCCTGTAATAACACTTACAGCTAATAACATTATAATGGTTGCCACTTCACGCAGCACTTCAGTCAGAATAATCTGCCTGCCAACCATTACAAGAGGAAAACCAAATCCTCCCGGATATATTAATGCCCTGAGATAAACTACAATGGCGCTTTCAAGGTAGGCCATTGCAACAACAAAAAGCGTTACCCAGATCAAAATCTTGATATATGCAGATGATTTAAACATAATGTTAAATTATGTGCTTATCGAGATAACGCATGTATAATAATTTAATTACAAATTGATCAATATTTTTATTATTCCTGGGAATAACAATTAAAATTAATCAATAATAGGCTTATTATCCGGTTGCGGATTATTTATTCGGTAATCCGGTTATTTAATTATATAGTAATTTATTATTATTGCATATATACTAACCAGGGATATATGAAGTTCAGGATAGCATCGGAATACCGGCCTACCGGTGACCAGCCCGAAGCAATAGAGCAGCTTGTTGACGGCATAAAGAATAATGTGCCCTTTCAGACTCTCCTGGGTGTAACAGGGTCGGGGAAAACCTTTACCATTGCCAATGTCATCGAGAAGGTACAGCGTTCCACCCTGGTGCTAAGTCACAACAAAACACTGGCCGCCCAGCTTTTCGGAGAGTTCAGGCAGTTCTTTCCGGATAATGCGGTCGAATATTTTGTCTCATATTACGATTATTATCAGCCCGAGGCTTATCTGCCGGTTACCGATACCTATATTGAAAAAGACCTGTCAATAAACAGTGAAATTGAAAAGCTGAGATTAAGTACGACATCCACGCTCCTTTCGGGGCGCAAGGATGTGATCGTAGTCTCTTCCGTCTCCTGTCTATATGGTATTGGCAATCCTGATGATTTTTACAGTAACACTATAAATATAAAGCAGGGACAGCAGGTTAACAGAAACGTCTTTTTAAGGCAGCTTGTTGACAGCCTGTATTCGAGAAACGAAATGGACTTTAGCAGGGGTAATTTCAGGGTAAGCGGAGATACCGTGGATATTTTTCTTGCCTATAGCGATTTTGCCTACAGGGTCAGCTTTTGGGGCGATGAGATAGAGGAGATTGAGGTTATTGATCCGTTCACAGGAAAAAGTTCTGAAAAATTAGAGAAGGCCAGCATTTATCCGGCCAACATTTTCATTACAACAAAATACAGGATGCAGAATGCAATTGGACAGATAAGGGATGATCTGATTAAGCAGGTCGAATATTTCAACAATACGGGCAGGCAGCTGGAAGCAAAAAGGCTTAAAGACAGGGTTACTTACGATATTGAAATGATAAAGGAACTGGGCTATTGCGCGGGAATAGAGAATTATTCACGGTATTTTGACGGACGCCTTCCCGGTACAAGGCCGTTTTGCCTGCTTGATTATTTTCCTGAAGATTTTATTGCGATTATAGATGAAAGTCATGCTACAATACCGCAAATCAGGGCAATGCATGGCGGGGACCATTCACGTAAACAGACGCTTGTCGAGTATGGCTTCCGTCTGCCTGCCGCAATTGACAACCGGCCGCTGAAATTCGAGGAATTCGAGGAACTGATAAACCAGGTCATATTCGTTAGTGCTACACCTGCTGATTACGAACTTGAAAAAAGCGAAGGTATCATCGTCGAACAGCTAATAAGGCCTACAGGTCTGCTGGATCCTGTTATTGAAGTCAGGTCCAGCCTTAACCAGATAGACGATCTTATAAAAGAAATAAACATATGCACAAAAAGAAACGAACGGGTCCTGGTAACCACGCTGACAAAAAGGATGGCTGAAGAGTTAACAAATTACCTGGTAAAATATAATATTCAATGCAGATATATTCATTCGGACATAGATACACTTGACAGGGTAGATATTATAGAAGGACTGAGGGGTGGAAAGTTTGATGTGCTTATCGGCGTTAACCTGCTCAGGGAGGGACTGGACCTGCCGGAAGTCTCACTCGTTGCCATACTTGATGCGGACAAGGAAGGTTTTTTAAGATCCGAAAGGTCCCTGACACAGACAGCCGGAAGGGCGGCACGCCATCTTAACGGCAAAGTGATCATGTATGCTGATAATATAACCTCATCAATGCAAAAAACCATTAATGAGACAAACAGAAGAAGAGAGAAGCAGCTCCATTACAATGAAAAACATAATATTACACCCCAGCAGATTATCAAAGCAGCTTCAAATATTATGAGGGAAGTGAGGATGAAAACCGGTGAACCCAGGCCTTATAGCGAGCCTGAAAAAATTGATATCGCCGCCGATCCCGTGGTTAAGTATATGAACAGGGAAGCAATAGAAAAAGCTATTGAGAAATCCAGAAACTCTATGGAAAAGGCAGCCAGTGAACTAAATTTCATTGAAGCGGCGAGGTACAGGGATGAGATGTATGCATACCAGGAATTACTGAAAAAGCAATAAAAAAACACGCCTTTCAGCGTGCTTTTGATATTTATGCCTGTAATATTTTATCCGAGGTAAGATTTCAATAATTTGCTCCTTGATGTATGGCGTAGCCTTCTTATAGCCTTCTCCTTTATCTGCCGCACCCTTTCCCTTGTAAGTCCGAACCGCTCGCCAATTTCCTCGAGTGTCATCTCCTGTATGCCTATCCCAAAGAAAAGTTTAATTATATCTCTTTCTCTTTCAGTTAACGTAGCCAAAGATCTCTCTATTTCTTTAATTAACGATTCATTCAGCAGCTTTTTATCGGCTTTTGGTGAATCATTATTAATTAAGATATCGAGCAGGCTGTTATCCTCGCCATCAACAAAGGGAGCATCGACTGACACATGTCTTCCTGAAACCCTTAAAGTATCAGTAACCTTTTCTTTCGGCAAATCAAGATTTTCAGCCAGTTCTTCAGGAGAGGGTGTCCTTTCAAATTCCTGCTCAAATTTTGAAAAAGCTTTATTTATTTTATTCAATGAGCCAACCTGGTTCAGAGGCAGCCGGACAATCCTCGACTGTTCAGCAAGTGCCTGCAATATTGACTGCCTTATCCACCATACCGCATATGATATAAATTTAAAACCGCGTGTTTCATCAAACTTTTCTGCAGCCTTTATTAATCCGAGGTTGCCTTCATTGATAAGGTCAGGCAGACTTAATCCCTGATTCTGGTATTGCTTGGCAACAGATACAACAAACCGGAGATTTGCCCTGGTCAGCTTCTCAAGCGCCGACTTATCACCTTTTTTTATTCTTTGTGCCAGCTCAACTTCTTCTTCTACTGTTATAA
>CAZOLY010000103.1:0-11883 GCA_964580815.1 uncultured Bacteroidales bacterium | reverse complement strand
CTATATTTTTATGAAAAATAAAAACTACAGGGTTAGCAGAGCTACTCTCTATAATACTATTGAGCTGTTACTGGATTGTAATTTAGTATTAAAACATCAGTTCGGGAAGAATATTGCACAATTTGAAAAAGCCTACCAGTGTATGCAGCATGATCACCTTATTGATGTTAATACAGGCAAGGTTATTGAATTCTGTGATCCCCGGTTAAGGGAAATAATTAATACAGCTTGCGAACTAAACGGATTCACGCCATCCCACCATTCATTATATATATATGGTACAAAAAACGAAACTGTAAATAAGAAGAAATAATCCTCCTGTTTTTAGTATTTTTTTGTTATTATTTTTTTGCCAATATTTATTAATTCAGGGTGCAAATTGACTAAAATATTTGTACCTTTCGACCCGTTTTGTATTTAAAAAATCTGGATGATAAATGAAAGTAGATGTGTTGTTAGGCCTCCAGTGGGGAGACGAAGGCAAAGGAAAGATTGTTGACGTATTAACTCCCAATTATGATATTATAACACGTTTTCAGGGTGGGCCCAATGCAGGTCATACTCTGGAGTTTAACGGTATAAAACACATTCTGCATACTATACCCTCCGGTATTTTCAGAAAGGATCAGATCAACATAATAGGTAACGGGTTGGTATTGGATCCTATAGTTTTTAAAAGCGAAATAGATGCTATAACCAAATTGGGAGTAGATTTAAGTCAAAGACTGTTTATCTCCAAAAAGGCACATCTTATTTTACCTTCACACCGTATTCTGGATGCTGCTTCCGAGGCGGCTAAGGGGCAGACAAAAATAGGTTCAACACTGAGAGGTATTGCTCCTACATATATGGATAAAACAGGAAGAAACGGACTTCGGGTGGGGGACATAAACTCTAAAGATTTCTTTGAAAAATATGAATTTCTAAAATCAAAACATAAAGAGATTCTTAAGCTCTACGACTACACTTACAACATTAAAGAATATGAGGATGAATGGTTTGAAGGAATTGAGGTAATGAAAAAGTATAGTTTTGTTGACAGTGAACACCTTATCAATAATTACCTCAAAGAAAATAAAACGATACTCGCAGAAGGTGCACAGGGAACACTTCTTGATATTGATTTTGGTTCCTATCCATATGTTACTTCGTCAAATACAATATGTGCCGGCGCATGTACAGGGCTTGGCATAGCACCAAATAAAATAGGAGAGGTATTCGGAATATTCAAGGCATACAGCACAAGGGTTGGCAGTGGCCCGTTTCCTACAGAACAGACAAATGTCATAGGGAAATTATTGCGTAATAAGGGGCAGGAATACGGGGCTACGACAGGAAGGCCAAGAAGGTGCGGATGGCTGGATCTTCCCGTTCTTAAATATTCAATAATGCTCAACGGGGTTACGCAGTTGTTCATGACAAAGGCAGATGTGTTATCGGGATTTTCTAAAATTAAAGTATGTACAAAATATAGGGTTGACAGTGAAGAAATAGACTACCTTCCTTATGATCTTTACCAGGTATCGGAGCCATTATACACGGAAATTGAGGGATGGGAAAAGGACATTTCAGAAATAGCTTCAAAAAAGGAGATCCCCGATGAGCTGAATAATTATATGAGCTTTATTGAAAATGAAACAGGAGTACCAATAACCATAGTCTCGGTCGGACCTGACAGGGAGCAGATAATATTCAGAAAATAAATACAGCAAACAAAGCAATCCTTTATGATTACTCTGTTTTATTAGGTAATTCCAGACCGAAACCGGAGGATTTATCTTCTTTCTTAAGCAGCAAAGCAAAAACCAGTCCGGCTAAGCCCAAAAAACTGAGCATCATGACAGCCTTTGAATAATCAAGAGGTGTTGTAATATTAACGCAATAATTGTAAGGAGACCATTCAAAATAATCACTGTCAGCCCATATGACTCTGCCCTTGCCCAGAGTGATAAGATTATTATCTATTAATCCCTTCCCTTTTTGCTCTTCAATCCATACTGGTTTAGCAACCGGACTTTTAGTGCTTATAATAATTTTCAGATCGTCCTCCTGGCTTAAATTATTGATTATATTATCACTGACTGAAAAACTGAAATCAGGGTTTATACAAATTTTTTCATCAGCAACAGTATTTTCAGTTCCTTTATCCAGCCTTTTTATTTCACAATAGAAAGTATCTTTTGCTAATCTCATACGTTCAATATCCACGTTGAAAAATTCATCGGGCTTACCTATAACGATACTGTACCTCCCTGAGCTATCACTGCGAACCTTATGAGATTCATACCAGATTACCTTTTCATCCGTCATGTCAGTAGTATCAATAATACTAACCTTTACTTTAAAGGATTTACAGGCATTTGGCCGGTTTGACTTTTTAAGATACAAACCGTCATATATAAACCCATTTTTTATGACTCCTTCAAATGAGGAAGGCTTAAGGATTGTTTTATAAAAAGGATTGGTAACATCAAGAATAAGTCCTATTATCAGGGGGAAAGCCCACAAACCTATATTTTGTACTGAAAACATAAATCCGTAAGCTGTACCTATTTTTTTGGTTTCAACAATTTTTGCAACGGATGGCCACATGGCAGCAGGGACCAGTGAAAATGCAACACCAAGCATAAACATCGGCATATAGGGATTAATTTGAGTAAAAGTAAAAGTGAGATGAACTGCCACCAGTATTATTGAACCAAGGATCATCACAGAGGCGCTTTTACCTTTAATATCAGTAAACCATCCAAATAAAGGGGTAAAAATAATAGTCCCGAAAGGTAAAATAGAAGTTATTCTTCCGCTAAGTTCTCCCGGCAGGCCGAACTTGTTTTCAAGCATGTCAGTAGCATACTTCAGAAAAGGGAATACTGCCGAATAAAAAGTGACACACAATAGAGTGATATAAATAAAAGAAGGTATTTTAACCAGTTTAAATACATCAGTAATTCTGAATTCCTCATCTGAAGAATGGGATAATTCATACTTCGCAACCCTGTCAAACCGCAAATCAAAAAATATATAAATAATAAACGTCAACACGGCGATTGTCAGAAGGCTGGATGCAAACCATATGGGACGATTCCAGAAATTGTCAGCTGAGATACTCCTGGAGAAAAATAAAGCCGTGGCAGTGCCCATTCGTGCTACCGCTATATTCAGACCCAGAGCCATTGCCAGCTCTTTCCCTTTAAACCATTTAACAACTACCTTTGATACAACAACAATACTGGTTTCAGCCCCCAGTCCGAACAGAAAAAATCCCAACGACATCATCTTTATTGCAGGGGAATAAGATTTCAAAAAAGTGCTCATGAAATTATATCCCAACCCCCCGTTATTGAAATATTCTGATGCCCCATATGCTGTTAGAAATGAACCTATCGCCATAAATACTGTGAAAATAAGACCGGTAACCCTTATTCCTATCTTGTCAAGAATTATTCCCCCAATAACAGCCATTAACAGGAATACGTTTGGTATTGAATAGGCAGATATAAGGAATCCATAGGCAGTGTTACTAAATCCAAGATGTTCTCTTAATAAATTCTGCAAGGGTGAAAGTGCATCATAAAAATAATAGTTGGCGGCCATCACAAGGCTTATAATAAACAATATAACCCAGCGCAGTGATCTTATATTAATTGCGTAACTCCTGTTATTATTCATTTAATCTGACTTTAAAAGTAATTTGCTAAAAATAAAAATTTTCTTAATTAAAACAATTATTATATGAAATTAAAATGCAGGATTAAATAATTTTAGTGTCTGCATAACTTATTTATTTTTTTAAAATTTATTTACATCTTTGCTCCTTTAAATCTGTTATAACAAATATATCTTAACATCCATTCTAAAAGATTTAGTAATTATGAAAGAAGCAATTGCCATTTTATGTGCAGGAGGACCTGCTCCGGGAATAAATACTGTCATAGGCTCAGTTACCAAGGTTTTTCTGAATGCAGGCTTTAACGTGCTGGGACTGCATGGTGGCTACAAAACAATTTTTACAGATAATCCTGATTTTGAATATCTTGATTTCGTTTTTGCAGATAAAATTTATAGCACTGGCGGATCAATACTCAGGATGAGCAGGCACAAACCTAAAGACACGGAATTCAAAACTGACTTCTTCGTGAAGAATAACATAAAGTTGCTTGTCACAATTGGCGGTGACGATACTGCATCAACAGCAAACAGGCTAAGCATATTCCTGGCTGATAATAAAGTGAAGGTAGCAAATATTCATGTGCCAAAAACTATAGATAATGACCTGCCCTTACCTGAAGGTAATCCAACATTCGGCTATCATTCAGCAAAAGAAGAAGGTGTAAGACTGGCGACAACCATCTATGAAGATGCCCGCACAAGCGGCAACTGGTTTATTGTTTCTGCCATGGGCAGGGAAGCAGGCCATCTTGCATTCGGAATTGGCACTGCATGCCATTATCCAATGATAATTATTCCTGAAATGTTTAATAAGACCAAAGTAAGCTTTGATAAAATCATCAGGCTTATAATTTCCTCAATAGTAAAAAGGCTCATCCTTAATATAAGTTATGGTGCAGTTATTATAAGCGAAGGAGTTTTTCACTTTATGAGCGATGAAGAGATAGAAGGAACAGGTATTAACTTTACCTATGATGAGCATGGGCATCCTGAACTTGGTAATGTGAGCAAATCGCATATTTTTAATATATTATTGCAGCACAGGCTGAAAAGAATAAATATTAACGTTAAAAGCCGTCCAAATGAAATAGGTTATGAACTCAGGTGTTGCAGGCCCATTGCATATGACCTGACCTACGCCACTTTACTGGGCACAGGTATAATAAAGCTTTACAAAGAAGGCAAATCAGGTTGTATGATAACTGTTGATCAAAAAGGAGATGTCGCCCCCCTTTATCTTAAGGATGTTGCAGATGAGAATGGTAAAATAAAACCAAGGTTAGTGAATATAGAGTCGGTAAGGGTAAAACTGGTATTTGAAAATAATCTGCATTATATCAAAAAGGCTGATTATAAAGAGGCAAAAAAATATGTGTCCAATCCCGATCATTACGACTTTTTTAAAATCCTAAACTGGTGATAAGATAGTTAAACTTTATTATATTTACTTATAATTAATTTTTTATATTTATCCTGTTATATTAATCTGAAAATAATACTTTTAGAAAATATAAACAGCAGCCTAAATTTAAATTTACCACTATGGTCTATGTAAAAAAGAAAAAAGGCACTATTGCCATACTAACCGGGGGAGGAGATGTTCCCGGTTTGAATCCTGCAATCCGCGCCATAACAATTCGGGCACTCAGGGAAGGTTATCAGGTTATCGGTCTGAGAAGGGGTTGGGCCGGTTTGCTGGAGCTGGCAAGGGATAAAAATATCGATAATACTGAAAAATATATTACCTTAACTGAAGAGATAGTAAATAAAGCCGGAAGAACCGGCGGAACATTCCTTCACACTTCAAGGACAAGACCCAGCCATATACCAAAAGCAAATGTCCCTGAACAGTATAAAAAAAAGTATAATAAAGATATCAATGATTTAACGCCTGAAATAATCAGGAACCTGGAATTTCTGAACGTTGATTACCTGATACCAATTGGCGGGGATGATACTTTAAGCTATGGTGTCAGGCTTTATGCTGAAGGTATAAAAGTACTGGCCATACCCAAAACTATGGATAATGATGTGCCGGGCACAGATTATTGTATTGGCTTCAGTACCTGCATAACACGCACAATCCAGATGTGTAACACGCTGAGAACTACTGCCGGCTCGCACGAAAGGATACTTGTGCTGGAGGTTTTTGGCAGGTATGCAGGTTTTACGGCTATGTTACCGACAATGGCAGGTGCTGCAAACAGGTGCGTCATACCTGAGTATAAATTTGATATTGAAAAACTTACAAAATTACTTGTCGAGGACAGAAACAGGAATCCCAGTAAATACTCGGTTGTCCTTGTTTCTGAGGGCGCAATGTTTGAGGGTAGCAGTGAGATGATATATAAATCTGCTGAAAAAGATGCATACGGCCATGCCAAATTAGGAGGTATAGGAGATGCTGTTTCAATAAAAATAAAAGAGCTGTCACCCCAGTTTAACAAAGGCAGAAGAATAAATGTAATAAACCAGCAGTTAGGCTATCTCGTAAGGGGTGGGGATCCTGATGCTATTGATTCAATTGTGCCTATGGCTTATGGAAACCTGGCCCTTGATCTTGTACTTAAAGGAATTCACGGCCGGCTGGTTGTTCTCAGGAACGGCAGGTATGATAATGCGCCTATTGATGTTGTTACAAGCACAAATAAGGTGGTGGATGTAAAAAGACATTATAATGTCGACAGGTTAAGGCCGCACTATAAAAGTTTCGAGTTCCAGCCATTATTTATTATGACCGGTCACCATTAAGAGAAAAATGAATCAACAAGGGTAAGCGATATTCAAATATATCGCTTATCTTTTTTTATAAACCCACGCTTTAGGTGTTATATCAGCTCTTACTGATCCCAGGTTATTCAGTCCGGATCTTAAATCACCAAACGAACCGACAGAAACCATATGATATCCATCGTCTCTTAGCACAATCTCCGCCTTGTAACCCATACTCCGCATCTTTTCTGCATATCTTTCGGCAAATTCGGGTATCATAAAACAGCCTGTGATAACGTAATATTTGTTGCCCGGATGAGAATAGGCGGATTTATATGCGTTATCCTCTACTTGTTCCGGCAACGCTGCCTGCTGACCTACTATTCCGGCATCAGCCTGAATCTGTGCCGTATCAACCTTGAGCGATTTATCCATCTCCGCGGCATAATTAATTAGAGTATCCACTTTTTTGGAAAATAACCTCTTTTCTTCAAAGTATTTGCACCCGGCAACTAATATCACGGTAACAATGAACAGCAGTATTTTTTTCATTATACAAATAATTTTATAAAAAGCTCACTAAGTTATAATATTTTAAATTGATTTAAAACTATTTATACCTATTCATATCAACAATTTATATAATCAGGGTTAACAACCTTACTGGTTCATAAAATATAAATCCTGCAGACTACCGGAAAACTGTCCGTACTTTTTTTATAGGATATTATACTCCGACAGTTATCTCATACTTTATTTTAGCATTGATTTGCATAGCAGCTTCCAGATCCTGGTCCAGGTGCAGGGTTATAGTTAATTTATATTCCTCGGCTTCAAGATATTTCTTTAATTCTCCCTGGTAAAAGTCCAGATTTGCAGAAGTCA
Organism: uncultured Bacteroidales bacterium; assembly: GCA_964580815.1. Taxonomy (GTDB): domain Bacteria; phylum Bacteroidota; class Bacteroidia; order Bacteroidales; family UBA10428. Next base: position 4,617 of record CAZOLY010000103.1, on the reverse strand, counting down.
GACCTTCCTCCACATTGTCCTTTGAGGCAAACACTATCTTATCAAGTCCTTCGGCTTCAATACTTATTTCAATAGATTCAACGGGGTCAAAGTTCCCCTCACCTATAATTTCAACTATCACATCATTAATCTTTACTGACTCTAGATTTGCCAAATCTTTTCCTTCTGAAGAGACGATGCTGTCTAAATCGGTCTTGAGATACTTGTAATTTTCAACATAATTACCTGCTTTTTCAGGATTAACAATAAAATCTACTGATGAATAATCAGTTTTGAAAGTAAAATCAAGGAGATTTTCACATCCTCCTACTACCAATAGTAGCAATAATGAGGCCAGCAATGTTTTAAGTATCGGTTTTTTCATAGTTAAAGCAATTAAATTAGAATATATTGATTTTCAGAATAATCTAGGTCTCAAATTTATCAAAAGATAAATAAAACCGGGCTCAAAATAACGATATTTTGATAAAATAGCAATTATCTTGGATAAAACTACCTGGATCTGTCCGGTTAATTTATTTATTACATATAAGCATCGGTTAAAAATCTGCATGGAATTAATCAAACAATAATAATCATTCAGACCTGTAAAATAAGCTTTCATCAATAAGACCATAATATTTCGCTACTTAAGCGATTTCCATCCGTATATAAAGGTAAATTCTCATTAAACAATTAATTAACTTCTAAATTCATTACCAATGGATTACAACTGGCAGGAATACACCGTACTTATAACAGAAGACGATGAAATATCCTATAAATATATAGAACTTGTATTATCAAGGAAAACCAATATCAATATTATTTGGGCAGTAAATGGCATGCAAGCTGTCGAATATTGCCAGTTATATGAACACATTGATATTGTACTAATGGACATTCAATTACCTGACATAGATGGTTATGAGGCATCACGTCAAATCAAATCATTTAGGCCAAATCTGCCTATTATCATTCAAAGTGCCAATGCCCTTAATGATGAATGGGAAAGATGTATAGAAACAGGATGTGATGCATATGTTTCCAAACCCATAGACCTGAATGTACTGTTTGCCAAAATAGATAACCTGCTGGACAGGGTCCCTACAAGTAAGGCTTCATAAAATTATATTACCGGATTTTAATTTCTTTTTACTTCAGGAAACAGGATTTTTTTTTATATTGGGAATACTAATTCTTAATATGAATTACTATGCATACAATAATAGATCTATTTGAGGACTGTGTTGCAAAATACAGCAATAACATATTTCTCCTGGAAAAGAAAGGTATTAAGTATGAAGGCCTCACATATAAGGAGGTTTTGTCCATGTCTTACAGGTTCGCAGCCGGCTTGATAACCCTGGGAATACAAAAGGGAGACAGGATTGCCCTGCTTTCTGAAGGCAGAAATGACTGGGTTATCAGTGAACTGGGAATATTATATGCAGGGGCGATAAATGTTCCGCTATCTATTAAATTATCTGAGCCTGAAGATATAAAATTCAGAATTGAACACTCCGGTTCGAGAATGATCATTGTATCAAAAAATCAGGTCAGGAAGTTAGCAAACATAAAAAATGAAATAAAGGGGCTTGAAAAAGTTATACTGCTTGATCCTGAGGATAAATACGATAATATTGACATACTATATGGTAAAATAATCGGGTACGGAGAAGATTATCTCAGTAAACATAAAAAAGATTTTGAAAAAAGGTGGAGATCCATCAAAGGAAATGATTATGCAAACATATGTTACACGTCAGGGACCACTGCCGATCCAAAGGGAATAATATTATCACACAGAAATTATACTGCTAACGTTGAGCAGTCTCTCAGCCTTTTCAGTGTACCCGACACGTGGACAACCCTTTTAATTTTGCCGTGGGACCATTCGTTTGCGCATACATGCGGCATTTATACATTAATGTCCTGCGGCGCCAGCATGTCCTCGACTCATGTGGGCAAAACACCAACGGAATCCATAAAAAACATTCCTGTGAACATAAAAGAGACAGGTCCCCATTTTCTTCTGAGCGTGCCTGCACTGGCTAAAAATTTCAGGAAAAATATTGAAAAAGGGATACGCGAGAAAGGGCCTCTGGTGCAAAAGATATTTAGCTTCAGCCTTAACCTCGCATATATATATAATGGGAATGGCCGGAACAGGGGAAAGGATTTAAAAATCCTTTTAAAGCCATTATACTGTTTGCTAAGCAAGCTGATATTCAGTAAAATCAGGGAAGGCCTGGGTGGCAGGCTTAAGTTCTTTATAGGAGGAGGGGCCCTTCTGGATATCGAACTGCAGAAGTTCTTCTATGCCATTGGTTTACCCATGTACCAGGGATACGGACTCTCGGAAGCTTCTCCTGTAATCTCTTGCAATAATCCGCTTAATCATAAAATGGGATCCTCCGGAAGAATAGTTAAAAATCTGAAATTAAAGATCTGTGATGAAGAGGGTAAAGAATTACCGGCCGGAAAAACAGGAGAAATTGTTATTAAAGGTGAAAATGTAATGGCCGGTTACTGGAAAAATGAAGAGGCGACAAGAGAGGCTATTAAAGACGGGTGGCTCTATACAGGTGACCTCGGGTATCTTGATAAAGACAATTTTCTTTATGTCCTGGGCAGGACCAAAAGCCTGTTAATTGCTGACGACGGAGAAAAATACAGTCCGGAAGGTATAGAAGAAGCCATTACCGAACATTCGGGACTGGTGGAACAATGCCTGCTTTATAATAATCAGAAACCATATACGGTCATCCTTATATATCCAAACAGTGAAACTCTCAAAAGACGGATCGGTATCAATAGAATAAATATTTCCAGCCCTGAGGGACAGGAGTCAGTACTTGAATTAATTACAAAAGAAATAAATATGTTCAGGACAGGAGGCAGGTATGGGAAATTGTTTCCTCAACGGTGGCTGCCTGCAGCTATTGGAATAATTGATGAAGGATTCACAGAGGAAAATCACCTGCTTAACAGTACCCTGAAGATGGTAAGAAGCAAAATAACCGATAAGTTCAAAGAACTTATTGAGTATCTCTATACACCCGAAGCTAAAAATATTTGTAATCCCATAAATATTAAGGCAATCCGCAAGATTTTTCCTGCAGAGTAGATATTGTTGGCAAAAAAATTGCATAATAGGTTATCTTTGTGCTGCCGATCAATATGACTAATAATTATAATGTATGGGAAACAAATCAGATTTAAATGAGATACTAAAGGAGAGAGTGCTGGTGATTTTCGGGCCCTTTGGCACCATGCTTCAGAAATATAACTTGTCAGAAAAAGATTTCAGAGGGAAGAGATTTGCAAACCATAGCACGGACCTGAAAGGTAATAATGATATTGTCAGCCTTACGCAGCCTCATTATATCAGGAAAATTCACGAGGAGTTTTTACAGGCCGGCACTGACATTACCGAAACAAATACATTTAACGCAAACAGGATCTCTCAATCTGACTATAAAACTGAAGAATATGTCTATGAGATGAACCTTGCTTCTGCGAGAATTGCGAGAGAGGCTGCGGATAAATTCACGGTTTCGGATCCGGGAAAACCCCGGTTTGTCGCAGGAGTCCTGGGTCCTACCAATAAAACTGCCTCTATTTCACCTGACGTTAATGATTCTTCATGCCGTACCGTTACATTTGATGAACTGGTTAGCGTATATTCCGAACAAGCTGATGCCTTAATTGAAGGGGACGTGGATATTATCCTGCTGGAGACAGTATTCGATACACTTAACGGTAAAGCCGCGCTATTCGCAGTCCAGGAAGTATTCAACAAAAGAAATACCAGGTTGCCCGTAATGGTCTCCGGGACCATTACTGATGCCAGCGGGAGAACTTTATCGGGACAGACCATAGAAGCATTTCTCACCTCGATATCACATTTTGATATTGTTTCGGTCGGACTGAACTGTGCGCTGGGAGCAAAAGAATTATACCCCTACGTAAAAAATCTGTCTAAAATTTCTCCATATTTTGTCAGTGTTCATCCAAATGCCGGTCTTCCGAATCAATTCGGATCCTATGACGAAACTCCTGAAGAAATGGCTCAGATTATGAAGAGTTACCTGGATGAAAGCTCTGCCAATATTATAGGGGGATGTTGCGGTACTACACCTGCCCATACAAAGCTTATGGCGGAGGTTGCTTCAAAATCAAAACCAAGGAAAATACCGGTTAAAGAAATAAAGACAAGGGTTAGCGGCCTTGAGCCTTTATTAATCAGTAACGAAAGTAACTTTATAAATATAGGCGAAAGGACTAATGTTGCAGGCTCAAAAAAATTCGCAGCATTAATAAGTGAAGAAAAATACGAGGAAGCTTTATCTATTGCCAGGGAGCAGGTAGAATCCGGGGCGCAAATTATAGATGTTTGTATGGATGATCCCATGCTGGATGCTGAAAAATGTATGGTGAAGTTCTTAAATCTTATAGCCGTCGAACCCGAAATTTCCAGGGTACCTGTAATGATTGATTCATCAAAATGGTCGGTAATCGAAGCCGGACTTAAATGTGTACAGGGCAAGCCAATTGTGAATTCTATAAGCCTTAAAGAAGGCGAAAAACTATTTATTGATTATGCAAAGAAAATTAATCAGTATGGAGCAGCAG
>CAZOLY010000102.1:8582-11934 GCA_964580815.1 uncultured Bacteroidales bacterium | reverse complement strand
CAATGTCCCCATATTTTCAAGCGGCATGAGAAGAGCCAGGTTAAAACAGGCAAAATTAAACATGTTGTCCGGTGAAAATAATATGGAATTGCTTGAGCAACAGCTGCTGATTAATGAAAAGCAACTAAAGTACAATCTCAAAATAGCATTGGAACAATACAAAAATCAGAAAATAAATGCCGAGGTCTCAAAAAGGGTTTACGAAAATATAAATCTTAAATTTCAGCAGGGTGTGGTATCGAGTCTTGATCTTACAACTGCTAGCAGTAATTACATAACAAGTGAAGCAAATTATATTAAGGCTTTAATGAACCTGCTTGAAGCTGATGTATCGCTTAAAAAGCTCTACAGCAGTCTTTGAATATATAATATAAAATAAATCAATACGTATGAAAAATTCAAAAATTAGGCGAACAGGAATTATTTCAATAGTAACATTTGTTATGCTTACCGTCGCAATAGCAGGGTGTAAGTCTCCATCTTCAGATGATAGCGGAAAGGTTCCGGGAGCGGGAGCAGCTGACACCACTGCTGTCATCGTAAGGACAGCGAAAGTCAGCACCCGGCAAATTATACGTTCAGTAGAGTATTCATCTACACTCACTGCATGGAAAGAGGTACATATGGTGCCGGCATCCCCGGGCAGAATAGAAAAAATATATGTTGAAACAGGTTCACGTGTTTCCAGCGGAGATATCCTTGTCCGGATGGACCGTACCCAGCTGCTGCAGGCCCTCGTCCAGTTAAAAAATATTGAAACAGATTTTAACAGGCTTGATACTTTGCAAAAGGCAGGAAGCATAGCTGAACAGAAATATGACCAGGTTAAAGCACAGTATGAAATAGCAAAATCAAATGTTGAGTTCCTGCAGGAAAACACACAATTAAAAGCTCCCTTTAATGGTATTATTTCAGGCAAATACTTCGAGGAAGGTGAAATGTATTCGGGTGTACCCAATACGCAGGCAGGAAAAGCAGCCATTCTTTCTATTGTCAGCATGAATCCGCTTAAAGCCATTGTGGGTGTATCAGAGAGTTATTTCCCGTTAATCTCAAAAGGTTTGCCTGCTGAGGTAAGATGCGACATTTATCCTGACAAAAAATTCAGCGGGAAAATATACCGCATATATCCCACCATGGATCCCTTAACCCATTTGTTCCAGGTGGAAATTGAAGTGGCCAATCCCGGTGAGAAGCTAAGGCCGGGCATGTTTGTAAGGGCAAATATCAACTATGGCACGGCCGAATCAATCCTGGCGCCCTCTGTTGCGGTACTTAAGCAGACAGGCACAAATGAACGCTATGTTTTTATTAATGAAGGCAATAAAGCTGTCAGGAAAACAGTAAAAACAGGGATAATCCTCGATGATGATATAGAAATTACAGAGGGATTGAAAGCAGGTGACGAACTGATAACAACCGGACAGAATAAGTTGGAGGATAAGATTAACATAAAAATTGCAAATTAAACAGGAGAATTGTTATGAGTTTATACAGCAGTGCAGTTAAAAAGCCGGTAACTACCCTGATGATCTTTATAGGGTTAATAGTATTCGGCATTTATTCCTTTTTTTACGTTCCTATTGACTTTTTTCCTGAAATGGAACCGCCGATAATTACGGTGTTTACTTTTTACAGCGGAGCCAGTGCCGCAGATATTGAAGAAAATATAACCACCAGGCTTGAAAACAGCTTCAGCACACTTACCAATCTGAAGAAAATTACTTCGTCATCAAAGGATAACCTGTCATTAATTTTCCTTGAATTTGAATGGGGTAAGAACCTGGATGAGGCGACAAATGAGATCAGGGATGCCCTGAACCGCGTTGAGAGGTTCCTCCCTGAAGATTCGGAGGAACCCAATATATTTAAGTTCAGCACAAGTATTATGCCTATAATGATGTTATCTGCCACGGCTGAGCAGAGCTACCCCGCAATTTCAGATATCCTCGAGGAAAAACTTGTCAATCCCCTTAACAGGATTGAAGGAGTGGGAGCAGTAACAATACTGGGAGGACCGCAAAGGGCCATAATGGTAGATATTGATCCGCGTAAGCTGGATGCCTATAATCTGTCCCTCGAACAACTGGCAGGAATTATAGGTGCCGAGAACCTTGACCTTCCCTCGGGAAATATCGAGATGAACCAGCTTGATTTCCCGCTACGCGTAAAAGGTGAATTCAGCAGGAGTGATAATTTTAAAAATATTGTAATAACAAGTTCAGGCGGCAAGCCTGTCTATCTCCGTGATATTGCAACAGTACAGGACAGCCTTAAGAAAACCAATCTCGACGAGCGTACAAACGGACGCCAGGGTGTTCGTATAATGCTGCAAAAGCAGACAGGTGCCAACACAGTTGCCGTTGCCCGCAAGGTGAAAGCTAAAATTGACCAGCTGAAGGGCTCCTTGCCTGATGACATAAAGATAGAAACTATCTTCGATACATCGGAATATATAGTAAATTCAATAAGCAACCTGTCGGAAACATTATTTTATGCTGCATTATTTGTTATCGTCGTTGTCCTGTTTTTCCTTGGAAGGTGGAGGGCGACCTTTATTATCATTTTAACCATCCCCGTATCACTTATAGGAGCATTTATTTTCCTTTACCTTACGAATGACAGTATTAATATTATTTCCCTGTCTGCCCTGACTATTGCAATCGGCATGGTTGTGGATGATGCTATTGTTGTTCTTGAAAACATTACACATAATATCGAGAAAGGCAGTTATCCCAGGGAAGCATCAATCTACGGGACCAATGAGGTAGCTCTTGCTGTTATTGCAACAACCCTCACGGTTGTGGCTGTATTCCTGCCCCTGACCATGATTGGCGGTCTTACCGGAGAAATGTTCAGGCCTCTTGGTTTTATTGTTTCAATTACTATCTCTACATCCACTATTGCAGCATTGTCACTGACTCCCATGCTGGCCTCACAAATTCTGAGGTTGAAAAAATATGACAGGAAAACACTCAGCGGGAAACTGACTATATTAAATGAAAAATCAATTACAGCCCTTGATAATTTTTATGAAAAAATCCTGGGATGGGCACTCAGGCATAAGGCAATGGTCATTATTACATGTTTTTCAATATTCGTGGTTTCGATCATCCTGGTAGGTATTGTAGGTGCAGAATTCATGCCATCTTCAGATAACGGACAAATAAATGTAAACGTTGAGCTTGCCCAGGGGACAAATCTTAATGAAACAAAAAAAATTGCACGCCAGATAGAGGGAATAATTGCCAAAAAATATCCTGAAGTTGGAGTTGTATCATCAAGCGCAGGAGCAGGTGATGAGAGCAGCTTGTCATCAGTCTTCTCGGAATCGGCAAGTTATATTATAAAT
>CAZOLY010000102.1:0-8482 GCA_964580815.1 uncultured Bacteroidales bacterium | reverse complement strand
AAGCTGGCTGCTGCCGGTCTTAATACAGCTACCGCTGCTGCAGCAGTACGAAACAGGATAAACGGACTGGTGTCAACAACATACCGTGAAGAAGGAGAAGAGTATGATGTTATTGTCAGGTACGCCGAAGAATTCAGGAATTCAACAACCGACATAGAAAATATTACAATCCGGAATCAGCGGGGCCAGCTAATAAAACTAAAGGAGATAGGGTCCCTTGAACAGTTTTATTCGCCTCCCAATATTGAAAGGGAAGATAAAGAAAGGGTGGTAACCGTATCAGCCCTCATAGCCGGCTCAGATTTGGGTACTATAAAGTCTGAACTGGATAAGAAGATAGAAAATCTTGTTATACCCCAGGGAGTTGAACTTGAAACCGGGGGAAGCGTGGAAGATATGCAGGAAAGCTTCAGGGATCTGGGCATGCTGCTGATACTTAGCATCCTGCTTGTTTATATTGTTATGGCCGCCCAGTTTGAATCTTTCAGGGAACCATTCATAATTATGTTCTCCCTTCCGTTTGCTTTTACAGGTGTATTCCTGGCACTCTTCATCACCAATACCACGCTGAGTGTCATTTCTTTCATCGGTGCAGTTATGCTTGTAGGTATAGTCGTTAAGAATGGTATTGTGCTTGTCGATTATACAAACATCTTAAGGGACAGGGGTCTGCCTTTGGCCCAGGCAGTTATTAAGGGCGGACGTTCAAGGCTGAGGCCCGTCCTGATGACTACATTGACTACATTGCTGGCAATGGTGCCATTAACATTATCCAGGGGTGAAGGCGCCGAATCATGGAGGCCCATGGGAATCTCTATTATTGGCGGACTGCTTTTCTCGACACTGATAACCCTTGTAATTGTCCCTGTGATATACAGCGTATTTGGTGCAGCAAGAATTAAACGAGCCAGGAAAGCGTTGCTGAAAAACAATAACCGGAACAATAAAATCTAATACTAATGAAAGCAGTATTTATAGCCTATAACCAGGCACTGACAGAAAAAATAGATGAAATACTGGATGAACTTCTGATAAGGGGAATGACTCAATGGACAGAGGTTAAAGGAAGGGGCACACTGACAGGTGAACCCCACATGGGTACACATACCTGGCCCGCCCTGAATAATACTATCCTGGCTATTGTCGATAAGGAAAAAATAGATCCATTGATGGGTAAATTGAAAGAACTTAACGAGGAAGTAGAAGACCAGGGATTAAGAGCTTTTGTGTGGGATATAGAAAAATCACTTTAACAGAAGCAATTATTTACAAAAAAGTTGCTAACTTACCTGATAATAAGTTACAGTCTATTATTCCAGTCATTAATAAATATATAAACTAATTAAACATAAATTATTAACTCATAAAAACCTTCTAATGAAAAACAAAAAAAACCTGAGCAGACTGGTAGTTACACTGCTACTTTGCTTTATCCAATTTACAGTTTTTTCCCAGGTAAAAACAGTTACCGGGAAGGTAACTGAGGAGGACGGGGCACCTCTCACCGGGGTTACTGTCATAATAAAAGGAACGACAACAGGAACTACAACAGACATGGATGGCAACTATTCCTTATCATTTGACAATGAGGATGCCATTCTTGTATACTCATTTATCGGTTATGCCACGGAGGAGATACCTGCTATCGGACAAACGGTAATAAATATTATTCTTAAAGAGGAAGCAACGGAACTTGAAGAGATTGTTGTAATCGGTTATGGAACGACCAAGAAGAGTGACCTTACAGGCTCCCTGGCATCCTTAAAGGAAGATGATTTTAATACCGGCGTTATTACTTCCCCGGAACAGCTAATACAGGGAAGGGTACCGGGGGTCCAGATCACCTCTAACAGCGGCGAACCCGGAGCAGGAGCTTCAATACTTATAAGGGGCTCCAGTTCAATACGTTCGGGACAGAAACCCCTTTACGTTGTTGACGGGGTACCACTGGACATGCAGAATACATCACCCGATGCAATTTCAGCACAGGGTTTTAGTGATGGCTCGCCGACAAATCCCATGAATTTTATCAATCCCAGTGACATCGAATCAATTGATATATTAAAGGATGCTTCGGCAGCGGCCATATACGGTTCAAGGGGAGCCAACGGTGTTATTATCATTACAACAAAGAAAGGAAAAGAAGGGAAATCGGAACTGGATTATTCGACCTACTTAAGTATTTCCCAGGTGCCTAAAAAGCTGGATGTCTTAACAGCAGATGAGTTTGTATTCTGGAGAGATTCCCTGTGGGACGTAGGAGTGGATGATCCTTCACATTACGGTTACTCTACGGACTGGCAGGATGAGATATTCCGGACAGGCATAAGCCAAAATCACAGCTTATCTATTGCCGGAGGCACAGCCAATAATACTTACCGCGCATCATTTAACTATCTTGACCAGGAAGGTATTATTGAAAAGTCATCTCTAAGCAGGTACACCGGAAGGATCAATGTTACGCAGAAAGCTATTAAAGACAGGCTATACCTTGAAGCAAATATTACTGCTTCACAGATGGACGAGAACCGGCTGCCTATAGGATCAAGAACAGGTTTTGAGGGTGACCTTATAATTAATGCCCTGCAGGCGAATCCTACATGGCCGGTTTACGATTCCACAGGTGCACCTTTTCAGGTCAACCAGCAGAATAAAAGAAATCCGGTTGCCATGCTTGAATATACTGAAGACAAAACAAAAACAAACCGCGTTCTTGCAAGTATCGCGGCAAACCTTGAAATTTTAAAAGGCCTGAACTATAAAATTAATTTTGGTGTTGACAACTCGGTAGCAGTAAGAAGAATTGACCAGAGCCGGAAGCTCAATTATTTGGTTTCAGATAATGGTCGTGCCGATATCAACAACAGGGAACTGAATACTTATGTAATTGAACATACACTTACTTATTCAAAAACATTTGCAGATATTCATAAAATAGAAGCACTGGCAGGCTTTTCATACCAGCACTTTCTTATTCGCGGATATAACATAGGTACCCGTGGTTATGAATCCGATGAAGTACTGTACACAAACAACCTGGAGGCATCAAGCACCAGCTTGTCGCAACCTTCGTCATATGCAGTGATAAATGAAATGCAGTCAGTATTCGGAAGGATCAACTATAACCTGATGGAAAAATACCTGTTAACTGCAACCATAAGGCGCGACGGTTCATCCAAATTCGGAGAAGATGTTAAATACGGTAACTTCCCTTCATTCGCCTTTGCATGGAGACTCTCCCAGGAAGATTTTATCAGCAACCTTAATGTTTTCAATAATCTCAAACTAAGGATAGGATGGGGCCAGACAGGTAACCAGGAAATTGGAGAAAAACACTCACTATTCTCCCTGAGTGCGGAAGAAAATGCAAAAGCCGTGCTCGACGGCTCATCAATAACCCAGGGATATGTATTAACGAAAACACCTACTCCGAATGTAACATGGGAAACTACAACATCTACAAACATCGGACTTGACTTCGGCTTTTTCAAAGGAAGGCTTTCGGGAACTGCCGATTATTTTACCAGAAAAACTACTAATATGCTTATTGAAGTGCCTTCAAAGCAACCGGCACCTACTAATTTTCAATTGATTAATGTTGCCCAGGGGTATATTTTAAACAATGGTATCGAACTTGGCATTACAGGTGTTGCTGTTTCAACATCCGATATAAACCTGGATGTAAATGTGACCTTTACGAAAATAAATAATGTTGTTAAAGATATTCCCGTAACAAGGATAGCAACAGGATCAGCAAGCGGCCAGGGAATGACAGGCGTGCTGGTACAGGTATACACCAATGATGAGCCTATGAATACATTTTACGGATACAAGCACCTGGGATTCGACTCTACAGGAAGGTCAATTTATGAAGAAGGGGTAAGCGAACTTGACACACTGCTGTTGCTGGGTTCACCCTTACCTGATTATTCATGGAGTGTAAATACATCATTCAGGTATAAAAACATCGACCTTAGCATCTTTGTTGAAGCAGTAAACGGGAACCTTATATATAACAATACTGCAAATTCCATTGGTGTTATGGGTAACCTTTACCAGGCAAACAACACTTTCCAGTCAACGGTGGAGCTACCCGAGAGCAGAAGGAATTCAATGCGCTTTTCAGACAGGTTTCTTGAAGACGGTTCATATATACGCCTGAGCAGTGTCACTATTGGCTATAATTTACCAGTTACTAAAATCTCATGGATAAGCAAACTGCGATTCTATGTGTCAGGCAGCAACTTACTTGTGCTGACAGATTATTCAGGCTTTGATCCGGATGTTACAAATACGCCGGGAGCACTTGATGCATACAATTCTATTGGCATTGATAATTCGAGTTATCCTAAACCAAGGACATACCTGTTTGGACTTAACGTAGCATTTTAATTTAACTTAACATTATAGTCATGAAAAAAATAAAATTTATATATTCAATAATCCTGTTGCTTCTGAGCGTTGTGTTTTTTACAGCCTGTACTGACCTGAAAGAACAAATTATTGACGAAAGCACGGGAGAGGAATTTATTGTTGAAGAAAATCTGTATAACCTTGTTGCCCCTGCATATAACACTCTTTCACAGCTGTGGTACCGTGAAAGGGTATGGGGCCTGCAGGAAGCAACTTCTGATGAATGTATGTTTCCTACCAGGGGAACAGACTGGTATGACGGAGGTGTGTTCCAGGATGATTTTATACACGAATGGACACCCGAACACAGGGATATCGTAGCAACATGGAACGAGCTTTCTACAGCTATTGCCAGGGCTAACTATAGCCTTCTGTTACTGGATGATTTTGAAGAATCAGCAGAAGTTAACTGGTTTAAAGGTGAATTAAGATTTATCAGGGCTTTTTGCATGTACCTCTACCTCGATCTATACGGGAAAGCCCCTTTCAGAGAATATACCGAAACGGACTTTGCCAATGCAAATCCTAAAATATTTGACAGGACTAAGGGTTTTAACTTTTTAACCAGTGAAGTAAAAGAAATATTACCTATGCTCGGTGATAAATACGAGGTGCCATATGGCCGTCCGAATAAAGACGCTGCAACGATGCTCCTTGCCAAACTTTACCTTAATAAAGAGGTGTATACCGGCGTGGCTGGCTATGACTCATGCCTGATCTATGTAAATGAACTGATTAATTCGGGCAGATATGCACTGGCCACGGACTATTTTGACATTTTCACATATGATAATCAAAATAATTATACAAATAATGACGAAGCGATCCTGGTATCGGTAATGGATGACAGGGAAGGCATGGGGCTTTCGGCCCCTCTTGGATGGGTTCAGCAGAGTTTCCATTATAACCAGAACCTTGGTGGAGGATATAATAACTGGAACGGATGTGTTGCCCCCCAGGATTTCCTTCAAAATACGATGATCGCCAGTACAGACACATCCACCGACGTGCGCTGGAGAGATGACCGCATATATGACGATGCTGCTGTCTACTTAGGTTTTAACTACGGACAGCAATACAGTGTTGCCGGCGTGGCTTTAACTGAACGTGATAATAAAACTCCATTGTATTTTACATGGGACTGCCCTCTTGATGGTGCCAGTGAAAGCAAAGGAGTCCGTGTTTTGAAGTTTGAACCGAAAATTAATCCTGTAAATGCTATACGTACTGACAACGATTTTGTTATATGGAGAATTGCCGATGCCTACCTGATGAGGGCCGAATGTAACTTCAGACGTGGCAATAGTGCCGACGCCCTGCAGGATATTAACGATATCAGAACCGTGCGAAACGCACCGCTATTATCTTCGGTCGACCTTGATGCAATACTTGCAGAACGTGCCCTTGAACTGTACTGGGAAGGACACCGCCGGCAGGACCTTATAAGGTTCGGTAAATTCCTTGATTCGAGAATAAATAAGCCGGATGTATCTCCTTCTTCAAGACTGGTATTGCCTATTCCTCAAAATGCTATTGATGCCATCGATAATCCCGGTTTATTATCTCAAAATCCGGGATACTAGCTTTTTAACAAATAATAACTTCTAAGGCTGCCCTAAAAGGCGGCCTTTTTTTCTGCCATTGTTAGAAAATTAATAAATGATTTTGTATATTTATATATATATTTACGTATTCCGGGTATTTCAGTACCTCGTAATTAAAATCATAAGTATAAATCCCTCGGCAGATGTCTGAGTGATTCTTTGATTACATATTAGCAAACATAAAATATTAAGAAAATGAGAAAGTTTAAAATCAGATCATTGAAAAACAGTAACAACGGACTTATTGCGAAAATAATTTTCCTTTTCATGGGAATAACTTCAACACTCTGGTTTTTGATAAGGGTAATACCAAAACCATCAAGGGCCTCATATCCCTGCATGCGTGCTGCTGCACCTTTTATGTCGGGCTTTATTCTCTATTTATTGAGCATAACAGGAGCATTTGTGGCCTTCAGGAAGTCAAAGTTACTTTTTAAAAAAGCAAAATACATTTCAGCCGTTGTATTGTTAATCCTTGCTGTAATTGCAGGTGCCATTTCTCTTACTGTTTACACAAAAGACACTTCGGCAAAAGCATTTATGGCATATGTATTGCCCGAAGGCCCGAACAATCCGATGGGAGAGGCAAAGGGCATATTGCCCGGACGCGTTGTGTGGGCCTGGGACCAGGATGCAACGAACGAGAACTGCACCAACAGTTACGGGGACGGTTATTTTTTAGATAAGAACAATGACCAGGATGTAATTGACAGGATGGTTAAGGATGTGATATTGCAGCTTACAGAAAAATCAAATATACCTGAAGCATGGGATGCCATGTTTAAATACTTCAACAATAAGAAAGGTAAAGGAGAAGTTGGCTATTCAAGCGATGAAACGATATTTATAAAGATAAACCAGGGAACCGCTGGCTGGGCATCCAATCTATGGGACGGTTACACAAGAGCTGTAGGCGGGTACGCAAAATCTGAAACGGCACCACAAATGCCTCTCTGCATACTCAAACAGCTAATCGAAGATGTAGGTGTACCACAGGAAAATATTTATATAGGAGATCCTATAGCCCACATATGGGCCGATGTTTATGAGAAACTGCATGCTGCATATCCCAATGTGCACTACGTGGATAAGTCATCGTCCGACTACGGAAGAACAAGGATCTACCCCGAAGCAACGGCTTCAATGGTATTCTCGGACAAAGGACATATTGTGAACGCTACAACTAACAAGATTTATGATGTTATGTCCGATGCCGATTACCTTATAAACCTTGCGTGCCTCAAAGCACATGAAAGGGCAGGTATTACCCTCTGCACAAAGAATCACTTCGGTTCACATACCGAAAGCGCAGCCTCTCATATGCATCCCGGACTGGTGTGGGTAGAAGAGTGGGGAGGAACAATGAGGGACAGCTACGGCATGTATAGGGTACTGGTTGACTGGATGGGCCATGAGAAAGTGGGAGGCAACACCTTGCTCTTTTTTATTGACGGACTATTCGGAGGACCCGAAGCTACAATGCAGCCGGTAAAATGGCAGATGAGCCCCTTTAACGATGACTGGCCCAGTTCTTTACTGGCATCCCTTGACCCTGTAGCACTTGAATCTGTATGCTATGATTTCCTGAGAACGGAGTTTACCATTGAAAACCACCCCGACCCATGGGAAGGAAAAACAATAACTTTCAGCCAGTATAATGCAATTGATGACTATCTGCATCAGGCAGCTGACAATTCAAACTGGCCTGCCGAAATATACGACCAGGGCGGAACGCCTGCAGCATTTGCCGGCTATGACCCCGAAGGTGACGGCTCATTCCTGCCCTCACTTGGTGTTCATGAGCACTGGAACAATGAGATAGCGATGCAATACTCCAGGAACCTGGGTACGGGAGACGGCATTGAGCTGGTGAAGATCCGTGATAAGGAAGAAGTTCCCGTGGAAATACTTGCCAAGGAATCAGGTAAACCCGTCATTGATGGTGAAGGTACTGACCTGTGCTGGTATGGCCAGGACTGGACCTATATTGACCAGACGTGGATGCCCTATGGTGAAGAGGTTAGCAGCGACGATTTTTCCGGTGCCTTCAAAGTGGTATGGTCAGGTGAAGACAGCCTCCTCTATATTCTCGCGGAAACAGTTGATGACAGTTTTATAGATACAACAGACGGCCCGGGAGGTGCCTATTATGAATATGACGTCCTGGAAGTGTTTATTGATGAAGACAAGTCAGGAGGTGCCCATGTATTTGATGTGGTTTCTCCTGAAGAAAATGCGGAAAACGCTTTCTCCTATCATATCTCCATTGTTATACCGGAAGACGGACAAACGACTACCGAAAAGAAAGTATACGATATTGACGGCACAGGCTGGGGAGATGTAATTAATCCGAATTATGCAGATCATTTTCCCGATTTTGCGGTTAAACGGACAGGAAACAAACTGACATGGGAATTCTCACTGAAAGTTTATAATGATACTTATGAGCAGCTTGATCCCAACCA
>CAZOLY010000101.1:0-12047 GCA_964580815.1 uncultured Bacteroidales bacterium | reverse complement strand
ATCCCATTTTTCATGAGGATCCCATTGAGGATCAAAAGATGTTGTCATGCCCAATGCTTTTGCCCTCTTAAATAAATTAACTACATCGGGTTTAAGTCCTTCCTGCAGGAATATAGAGCTTAAGTGCATATGTGATGCCGATTTAAGGACTTCATCCGGGATATCCTGAATTCTAAGGTCATTCATAGCCCCGGGATAGGTAACCATTGCCCGGTCGGAACCAAAGTTCATTGCAACTGTCAATCCTGTTGAAAAATGCGGCGTTTTTATAATGTTACTTATATCAACACCTCCCCGGTTAAGTGAGGAAGTAACCTGAGCCGAAAAGCTATCCATGCCAATTTTGCCTAAAAAAGTAACTTTAGTACCCAACACACAAATATTATTTGCAAAGATTGCAGAGCTGCTTCCCAGGGTTTGAATCATTTCCTGAGCAATAACTTCCTTTCCAATTTCAGGTAGTGACTCTATTTTATTAAGGATTAAATCAATGTTTAATTCTCCTACTACCAATACGTCAAATTCTTTTATTTCCATTTTTTTATGTTTAGAATCACTTAAATTAAATTATTTAAATCTACAAGGTTAAACTCATGAAAATATTTATCCATTGCTTTACCTATCGCAGTCAGGACTATCTCATCCGGTTTAATACCATTATGTATCATGTTCATAAATAATTTTGTACGGGCAGCAACAATTTCAGTATTCTCCCAAATATAGCGGCAACCTGTCTTAATCAGCCATTCCTGCCTGTCTTCCGCTAATGAATAAAAATTTTCAGAGGATTCATCTTCATTGAGCCATTTTTTCCACCTGTTAGAATCAATTACAGCTTCCCACAATCTGTTTTTCATTCCCGATTGTTTAGCAACCCTGCCTTCATTGAATAATTTTGCCTCTATTTTATCTAATTCAATTAATCCATCATATTCCTTCCCGGTAAATTCGGGACCAATGTTTGCAGCCCCCATTCCTGATAAGGGATACTGTTCAGGGTTTTCCACATTATCTGAATAGTGTCCTTTTATCTTGCTTCCGTATGGTTTAACTGCTTCGGTTAATTTTCTGGCTACTACCGGATCAAACAATGTTGTGTGTAAATCCGTTCCAACTTTGCCGACTATAAAACAAGGCCATGTTTCTTGCAGGTTATTCTTTTTCAAACCATCCCGAAGCAATTTGAGAAAACGATTAAAAATATTCATATCTGCCAAACCTCCATGAACTTCTTCAGTTCCTACCTCATACGCAATCTTCTCTAAACCTTTTTCTCTCCTGTACTTTTCACAATGAACAATCAGTTCAATCGTTCTTTCAGCAACAACATCAATATTAATGGTTTCACCTTTAGGCAAAGTAATGTCAATAGTAGGGTCCACATGTATAAGATCATATCCGGCATCAATAGCTTTTTCAAATGATTCCTTTACTGCGGCCATTGTTTCTTCATATGTCCAATTTTCCACTCTGTGTTTATCCTTTAGCCAGGGACCCCCATGATCAATAGCAACAATAACAGGTCCGGTAAAATTAATAACGCGTGACTCTTCTTTTATAGTATCAACAAACTCTTTTGCTGTAAATCCTGTATATCCGCCATCTGTGTCAACCTGGTTTAATGTAGCCGCAAATTTTATGGGAGCATTGCATCTTTTCGCCGACAACAGAGCTGCTTTTAAAACAGATATTGAATTAGGGCAGGCTGCAAAAATCGTTCTTTTTACTTTTGTTTCCTCTTCCAGCAAATCAATACGTTTCAATATATAATCAAGCAAAGACAGATTTGCTTCCCTGGCCTGTCTTCTTAACTCAACATTCATTCTTTGTTTGTTATAAATTATTGAATTAATTCATCATATATGACCACACCTTCAACAACTCGTGAAATTGCACCGCTAACAGAGGGATTATCGGGTTTTAAACCTAATTCGAGCGATTTAAAGAATCCAAGAATTTGTGCCGGAAGAACACTGCACACAGCCAGAAATTCCTCTTCGATCTGTTTACTTGTTTCCGAAAAAGAAATCTCCACATCGAGATTTAATTCAGGAATTGGACTATCCGCCAAACCAATCAAAAACATAGCCTTTTTCCCTTTTTGCATTGATCGAACAAGATCTTTCTCATATCTGTGAACGTAATCATTATTTGAAAATATGAATATGACTATAGTTTTTTCATCTATAACAGCTTTTGGACCATGTCGAAATGCCAAAAAAGAATCATTTTTACAGATAATCTGTCCATCTGTCAGTTCCTGTAACTTTAAATGTGATTCCGCTGCTGTACCGTATAAAGGACCTGATCCAAGAAAAACAGCTCTCTTGAAATCTAATTTAGCTATTTCCTGAAGCCTGTCACAATAATTATCTATTACTTTCCTGCCAAATTTTATTAAATAATTAACCTGTTCTTTTAAAGCATTAGCTTGCTCTATTCTGGCAAACAACAAACCCGACAACAACATGCTGGTGTAACTACTTGTCATAGCCAAACTTTTATCATTTGATTCCTGAGGCAGAACAAAATTGTATTTGCCGTTTTTTGATTTGTATTTTGCAAGTTGACCTTCTTCGTCGCATGTAATTACCAAATGATAACATTCATTGCAAAAAGTATCGGCTAGTTTTGCAGCAGCAACACTTTCCGGACTATTTCCTGAACGAGCAAATGATATTATCAAGGTTGGTACATTTGCTTGCAGATAATCTGCCGGATGAGTTACAAGGTGAGTTGTTGCTATAGATACAGTTGTAATTCCTGTATATTTTTGAAAGGCACCTTCCAATGAATATCCAATATAGGAACTGGTCCCGGCTCCTGTTAATATGATTTTTTTACATTTCTTAATATTAGTACTCCAAAACTCCATTATACTATTTCGCTCCAGGATAAATTTTTCATAAGTACTTTCCCAAATCAAAGGTTGCTCTGATATTTCCTTAGCTGTATAAATTGCTCCCTTTGAAATTAATTCAGCTTCGTTTATCTTAAGATATTTCATACAAGACTAATTTCGATTTATTAATTATTTAACTTTCGTTTCGTTTCGTTACAAATATATTAACTTATTTTTACTTTCTATTAATTTTCAGATATTTTTTTTCAATTAAATAATGTTTTGAAAAAGACTATTTTGTTTAACTTTATTTCTTATTTTTGCAACATAACCTGCAAATTAAAGTATATGGAAGGTAGCTTTAAGAAAGCGACGGTGGATCGAAGAGAGAAAATTCTGAGACTAATCTCTGAAAAAGGAAAAGTTTATGTAGATGAGTTAAGTGCATTATTTAAGGTAAGTGAAGTTACTATTCGAAACGATCTGGATCAACTTGAGAAAAAGAATCATTTAATCCGGGCACGAGGTGGGGCTATGAAATTAGAGAGTCAGGTATCTTTAGATTTCAACCTTTCGGAAAAAAATAAACTGCATTATACAGAAAAGGCCAGTATCGGGAAAAAAGCTGCAAGTTTAATTAGTGATTCAGAGACTATTATTCTTGATTCAGGAACAACCACTGCAGAAATTGCCAAGAATCTGGCGAATTTAAATAACGTATCGGTTATTACAAATGCAATTAATATTGTAAATATTTTAGTCCAGTTCCCGGCTATTAATGTCATTATTCCCGGTGGATATTTAAGAAAGAATTCACTGTCACTGATAGGCCCCCTTGCTGAAAAAAACTTAAAAGACTTGTATGTGGACAAAGTTTTTATTGGGGTTGATGGATTCGATCCAAATATTGGGGCATTTACTCCAAATATTGAGGAAGCCTTTTTAAATAAAATTATGATTAGTATAGCAAATGAGGTAATTTTAGTTGCAGATTCAAGCAAGTTTAACCGTAAAAGCCTGGCATTTATTTGTCCGGTATCTGTCATCAATACTATTGTTACGGATGAAGGATTGAGTCAATCGGATCGTGAAAAGATTGAAGATAGTGGCGTTAAAGTAGTTATTGCTTAATGTTTTCCCGGCCATGTAATACTTACTCACCTGTTAAATCCAAAGCATATATTCCTGACCTGCCTAATATAAACAAGGTTTTATTATCCTTCCCTAATTCAATATTTGCCGGTCGCTCCGGAGGATAAATAGTTCTGCCCAATTCCCCTTTTTTAGTGTACACGAATATATTTCCGGCAGCTACATATATTGTCTCGTCATTGGAAACAACCACGTCCAATTCACCTTCTTCAGCTATTTGAAAAGGCTCGGATAAGTTCCCGTTATCGTTAATAGTAAAACGGTAGGTTTTTTGTCCGAATTCATCGGCAACATAAACTTGCTCGCCAACCCTTCCCTTTACAAGCGAATAAGTCCTGCCCATATCATCAAATTTAGTTATTAAAGTAGTCCCATCCGGTGAGACATAATATTCAGAATATTCCTGGGTGGCAATTGGCATAAAATCATGGGAATCCCGCCAGTAATGGCCGGAAAAGATGATGTTTTTTCCTTTAAAATTTGTTACCGGTTTTGCTTCCAGTTCTGTTAAACTCATGATACCTTTATCAGGATTAAAAGAATATACCCTGTAATCTCTTCTAAAACTTTCTACTCCAATAATCAGTAAGTTGCCACTCTGGTCAAATTCAAGCACACTTGGCTCTATGGGTGCATCCAATATCACGAATAATCTCTGTTGGATAATATCCCATTTATATATTTTATTCCATCGCCTGTCAACAAAATACAAATTGCCTTTCTCATCAATACAGGCACCATCAGTAAAATTAAAACCTTTAGCAAGCTCCACTATACCCTCTGTTCGTTTGGCAGGTTCAGGAGTATTGCCCGAGATAAATAATTTGCTGATCTCCCTCGACCGGATTTCTATTCCATAATTTACATCATACAGGGTATTATCAAACGAAAATTTAGTCGGACTATATACCTTAATCCCTCTAAAATCGAGGTTTCTGCACTTATCAATCAGTATACCCACCGGATAAGGAAAATCACCTCTCATAATCCTGAATAAGTAAGTATTTGCAAATTGGATGTTTGAAGAATTTTCAATTAGCAAAGGTTGTGCATTCCACCCTTCACCACTTTCTTCTTCAAACTGAAAATTATAAAATTTCCAATTCGAAACATTCCGGATAATCACTTCATTACGAACATGATGTTCAATGGAGGAGTTATATATTCGTCCTTCAGTACTTGTATTAGAGACATAAATACCGGCCTGTGCAAACGGACTGGCAGTCCATATATCTTTAAATGTCCCTCCGCCACCGTCTGTAATCCATAAACTGGCGTATTGGTTGTCCCATCTTTTATTTCTGTCTGCATCTGCTGACCGGTTATTATTGTAAATTTCAATCTGTTCTCCTTTTGGCCCGTAGGTACCATGACCTCCCAAAAATTTTACATCGTTTATGTACGATTGCATGCCGGCCTTCCATTTGGCTGCAACTGCATTCCTGTTAATTGCTCCGGCATCTAATCCGATACCGTTTATGATATTTGTTCCGTTTACAGGTGTTTCAATCAATGCAACCGGTGCAGCGCCATTGTTAAAGACTTCTGTTTCGTCTGCTATTGCGAGTTGAGTAGAAATAGGACTCAGCCCTATTAAAGCGGTTTTTTCTTTAAGTAAAATTGTTTTGGTAACCATATACCTTCCACAAGGAAAATACAGGTTGTCATATTCTTCAATGGCCTGTAATATTATTTCCGTATCATCTGTTTCGCCATCGCCTTTTGCCCCTAATTCCTTTATGTTTTTCCATGTTGTCATACCGGGTAATAATGGAATATCGGATTCCGGCAAAGGCTCGTCACTATTTAGCGGTACAAAATTAAATGTTGTCTTTATTTCAGGTGTGGCTCCCAGTTCATTGATTTGTAAGCCATGAGTAAAATCTTTTATTTTATAAATATCACCATTACCTTTTATCACTTTGCCGCTTTTTCTGAATTCAGCCACTTGTGGCACGTTTGAGCAAATAATATTTACAAGGTTAAATTGTGGCCTCGCGTTGTACTCATCGCTTATAATAATGGCCGGTCCGCTAATGTTTTCAAATTTCGAGTCAACCAGAAATAATTCTTCCGCACGGTCGGGATTAACACTAATAACTGTAGGTACATCTTTAAAATAGACGCGTACTAAAGTCAATCCCCCTTCTTCGGTTTTTATGGCAGCTATTTCATTCCCTTCAAAATAGCAGTCAGTCATTAAAAAAGGCCAGCTGGGTGAGGGTTTGGTGGTAATAATGCCATATTGCCCACCTATAAACGTGCAATTATCAATTTCGTTTCCTACCTTGTTTATCGCTGCCATTGCCGTTCCTATATTAAAAATCACATGCGATATAAAACAATGCTGGGCATAGTGCGACCGTATGCACAC
Source organism: uncultured Bacteroidales bacterium (assembly GCA_964580815.1). Classification (GTDB taxonomy): domain Bacteria; phylum Bacteroidota; class Bacteroidia; order Bacteroidales; family UBA10428. The sequence continues at coordinate 5,679 of CAZOLY010000101.1, read as the reverse complement.
AGCACCACGATTTTGGCCCTCTACGGTAAAGTTGATATTCGATAAAGCGCTGTAAAAAGTACCGGGATTAGCCGGCTTTATTGGCCTTCCTTCGCGGGGTTTGTCGCTGACGAAGTTAATCATGTGTTTTATGGTATCCTGGTATCCCGGTGTATTGTCCTCAAGTATAAATTCAGGCCTGTTTTTGCCATAGCCAATTAAGCGTATACCTTTCCAGACATATATGGTATTACTAATTATGTATTTACCTTCAGGAATAAACACAATACCAAACTTACGCGTGGCTTCAACCTGGTCAATGGCTTTCTGGAGTTCTATTGTGCAATCGGTTTTGCCATCAGCTTTAATGGCAAAGTTTCCGGGAGTAAAAAAAACAGCCCCCTCATCGTTTGGTCTTTCGGTGTATATTGATTGGGTAGTATGTTTGGCAAAAACAATGGTATAAGAGAAGAATAAAAAGGCGAATGAGAATAAAAAAATAATACGTTTCATGTCAAGTTAATTTACAGGTTTATAGTTAATAGAATTCAAATTTAAGATTTTTATTTTTTCAGTGTATTCGCCTCCTAAATAGCTAAACAAAAAAATAGTAACAGATTAGAAGAAAATAGCTAAATTAAGGGAATTCAAAATGAAAAAAGCCGCACAGAAGCGGTCTTTCCTGATTTGTGAACCCGAAGGGACTGAAATCGAACCAGTTTTTTGAGGATTTGAAGAGAATCAGTGCGTTAACCGGATTATGAATAGATATTATATAAAATTCATGAGGAAACCAAAATAAGCTTGGAATCTCTAATTTTAACTTGTCCTAAATAAAGGGAGGGCTTCACCCCTTTTAAAATATGGAATTCTTCGTTCCATTGTTAATTTATAAATAGTGGATCTACTTAAACCTAAGAATTCATTTAACTGAGAGACATTTAATAAAGTAGCTTTTGAAGTCTGTTCTGTCGAAGCATTTAGATTAGAAATTAAGGATTCAATCCTATCTAATCTTTGGATAATTAGCTCAAAAGGATTTTCCATTTTTATTGTTATTATAATAATAATTATCCAAAATGTAAAAACCACTACCCCATTTTTGACACTTTTTTGTCTGGCAAGTATCTTACCCCTCCGACATAGAGAAAGTATCTAATTTAAATGGACGGTATAGTAAATTAAGAGAATTTAATTTTGGATATATGGTTGAATTGATTTAATTTTATTTGGGTTATATGCTAATTGGGGGCAACTTATGATAAAACAACTACTGATATTGATATTAATTCTGATGCTTAAATCTTTGCAAGCTCAAGAGTGTAAAGATTTAATTATAAATTATTTTTCGCAAATAGATACAACTGAAAGAAAAGTTGTTTTAATTGCAGAAGAAATGCCTTCCTTATTCAAAGATAATTCATTATTTATTAAGCTTAGTAAAGAGATTAAATCGAATGACTTAAGTTGTTGTCCTATTTATGTTTGGTATGCATTTATTGTTGAAACCGATGGTACTCTTTCAAATATCATGATTTGTCCTCAATTTATGTATTGTGACTCATCAGATATTATAGATAAAAACACCAAAATTCTGACTGACCAGTTTAATGAATTATTTAATAGGATTAAAACAACGCCAGGTAAAATAAATAATCAACCCGTCGCAGTTGCTAATATCTCAAAGATTCATTATGAGTGTTTTGATTGGAATTTTAATAAAGAATGACATAAACTTTGAAAACTCAACATAAACTAGAATTTGATTGATTAGATAAATATTAGATTAATAAATATGTGTGTCTTCAAAGTAAGTTGGACAAAATAAATTTATGAATTAAGTTATGATTTTATTAATATTGAAAAATCCAACATTCTAAGAACACTCCACCTTTTTTCACACTTTTTAGACTGGCTATTATCTTACCCTTCCAGCGGGTAGAAAGTGGTTAAAATAGCAGGAGGGTATGGCAAATAAGGGATGTTTTTAACTGATATACAATTGACCGTTAGGCAAAATTATAACTGGCATAACAAATCCATTAAAAAGGGCTTTAATTAATTGGAAATACTAAAAAGTATATTTAAATTTGATAGAAGTTAAGCATTATAGCAAGAGAATCAAATATATACAATTGTCTACTTAAAGTCATTATAATTAATTGCTATATCATTTTTGACTCTTTTATAATTTTTTTCAAGCATATTAAATGTAACAAGAATTATCTTGTGTTCATGTATTAAATCTTGTCTTGCCATTTCCATATTCTTGTTTCCTCATCTTTAATTTATAGTTCGGACTTTTTTGCAACTGGACATAAACGTTCCTAAGCTCAAATATAACACCTCCCCCTTCAAATAACTTATATTACATATTATGTGTATATTTTATTCATAATCAGTTACTTTGGTGTCATTTTACGTCAAATTTCTATTTTTTAGGGCAGGTTGTATTTTGGGTATCGGAACAAACTGGAAAGCACTTGCTCTAAACTTGGTTTTTGTATTATTATGCAGTATTTGCTACATGTAAGTGGAACAAAGGGACCGTGCAACGCATAAAAATCTTTATAAAATCTTTATGCACTCGCCCCAAATCTTTACACAGTCTTTATGAAATCAGCTGCAATTTTGTACTGTCAATTGATATTTAAAAACATTAAATCATGGACCTTACAAATTGGCAAATATTCAAAATAATTGTACTGGTTATAATTTTTCTATTTGTTGTTTTTAAGGGAGGTTGGATACTCATCAAATATATGAAGGATTATAAGGACTAAGATGTAAACAGGTTCGTGTGTATAAACAAGTTTCTTCATTTTTCAATTGCGTTAATACGAACTCAGAAAGGCTTGTTTACTTTTTTAAATTTAATTATTTAATGACTCATATTCTTAAATATACATTTAAAAATTTATTTTTTTTAATCTCTCTTATTTTATTATTTGAGGGACTGTCATTTCTGTCATGTATTCCATATGCAATTTATTTTGATGATTCTCTTAAGCCGTTCTATATACCTGCTTTATTCTCATTGGTTTTAAGCTTTCTATTTTTCTCTATATCAAATAAAAAATTCGATAATATAACAAGTAACAGTGAAATTATAATTTTAATAAACCTTTCATGGCTGGTATTCATTATAGCTGGAACTCTGCCTTACTTGATAAGCAAAAGAATAGGTTCATTTGTTAATGTTCTATTTGAAACAATATCTGGAGTAACAACTACCGGCTCATCTATTCTTACAAACATTGAACAAATACCTAAGTCTATCCTTTTCTGGCGTAGTCTTACCCACTGGTTAGGTGGTATAGGAACAATTATTATGGTATTTACTATTATGCCCTCATTAAATATTGGCGGATATAAACTTCTTTCACAAGATTACCGTCAGGGATGCATAGAATCGTCATCAAAAGGAAGACATGTTAAAAGTCTCAAGTTTGTTATAACACGTGTAGTTATGTTTTATTGTATTTTAACAATTGTACAAGTACTGTTGCTTTATTCAGGTGATATGGACTTTTTTGAAAGCTTGTGTTATACGTTCGGAACTGTATCTACAGGATGTTTCTCTCCTAAAAATGAAAGTATTGCAGGATATTCACCATTCATTCAATATATTATGGTTCTTTTTATGTTCTTATCTGGGTTGAGTTACTTAATTTATTATCTTATAATTACAGGGAAACTTAGATCCGTAATAAAGAATGAAGAAATCAGGATTTATTCCATAATTATTTTATTTGCCACAATATTCATTACCGGAATATTGTATTTTAAAACAGGCAGAAGGTTTGAGACAGCTTTCAGAGAATGTATTTTGCACGTTAGTTCTTATGTTAGTACTTCCGGATATTCTAATTCTGAATATTCATTATGGCCATATTATATTTTACCATTATTGTATTTACTTTTATTTATTGGAGGCTGCATCGGATCTGGATGCGGAGGGATTAAAATGTCCCGATTTCTGATACTTTTCAGAAACTTTACAGTGCTATTCAAAAATCTCAATTCACCAACAAGAGTTTTTAAAGTAAAATACAATAGAAGCAGCATTGACGAAGGTACAAATATTTCAATACTGACTTTTATTCTTGTTTTCGGGATGGTTTTTATGTTGGGTACAATTTCTCTTTCTGTTTTTGGAACTGACCTTAAAAAATCTGCATTTTTATCAATTTCGGCCTTATCAACTTTTGGTCATAATCTGAGTTTATCCCATTTTCCGAACATGGGAAAAGTTATATTAATCTTACTGATGCTAATTGGTAAACTTGAAATATATCCCTTTTTACTCATGCTTATTCCATCTTTTTACAGAAACAGAAATAATACGACAAAAAGGGAATCAGCATAATGAAAAGTAATACATTTAAAATAGTATTGAAACAAATTGGGAGCCTATTAGTTTTATTAGGTTTTATAGAAATTGTGCCCTTCTTTGTCTCAATGATTTATGCTGAATGGTACTCGGTAGCAGGTTTTTTATCGTCATCAGTAATTACCTTGTGTTTGGGATTTGCCTTGCACCGGGGATTTTATCATGCAGAAGAACCTCATTATAATCATTCACTTATTGTTGCTGCTTCAGGCTGGCTAGGAATTACTCTAATTGGCGGATTGCCATTTTTTGTTATAGCATATTTAACTCCGGTTGATGTTATGAACCATTTTATTCCAAGAGGGGCAGAATATACTTTTTCAAGCCTGTTGTATTTTAAAAATCCTTTACATTGTTTTTTCGAAAGCATGAGCGCTTATACAACAACCGGACTAACAATGGCTGTACATGAACCTTCAGTAGGAAAGGGGGTGCTTTTTTACCGTTCGCTGGCGCAATGGATTGGCGGAGCGGGATTTATAGTTATGGCACTTGCTATTTTAAAACATACTTCTGGTAAGGGTGCTATGTTGTTATTCGGTTCAGAATCAAGTAGTCAAAAACTAAGACCAAGAGTAATAGAGACTGCAAGGGCTATCTGGAAAGTATATCTATATTTAACAATTTTTTCGGTTATCTACTTAATTATTGGTACACATCTTATTTTACCCGATTATCCGTTAAATGAAAACATTTTTGATTCCATCAATCACGCTATGGCAGGTCAATCCACAGGAGGGTTCAGTCCATTGGACGATAGCATATCCACATATAATTCACCCTATATGGATATGCTTTACTTATTACCAATGATACTCGGTTCTTTTTCAATCCCTTTTTATTATAAGGTAATTTATGAACGAAAATACCGGGAGTTGTGGAAAGATATCCAAACCCGTTCATTGATTATCGCATTTATTATTGGCAGTATTATCCAATCATTTTTACTTTTCCATGCCGATTTAGTTCCGAATCCTATACGAGAAGGTATTTTCCAATTTATTAGTGCCATGTCGACAACCGGCTGGCAGACTTCAAATATCGGCAGTTGGGACTGGTTATCAATTGTTTTTATTGTGGCAACGGCCATGTTCATTGGAGGAGCGTCGGGTGCGACGGTTGGAGGAATAAAAATGATCCGGGCATTGCTGATTAAAAAAGGTCTTCGCTGGCAGGTCAATCAGGCATTTTTATCGGAACATACTGTGAAAACAATCAATTTTAATGGTAAAGCAATGCTTCCTGAAGAGATGAACGAAGAATTTACAAAAGCTGCTGCATTTGCTATTATATATTTTTTATTAATG
>CAZOLY010000100.1:0-12103 GCA_964580815.1 uncultured Bacteroidales bacterium | reverse complement strand
GACTGGGCAAAAACCGAGTATTCTCCCTTTCATCACCCTGCATCATACTGGCAGCTGGATAAACCAATCGTGGTTGGTGAATTTTCGGCTAAAGGTCCGTATGAAGGAATTGATATAAAAACAGCATATGATTACCTTTATAAGAACGGCTATGCCGGAGGTATAGCCTGGTCATGGCAGGGTCACGACGGCCATGGAAGTCTTGCAGATGCAGCTCCGGCACTCCGCTTAATGAAGAATAACTATCCTGAGGATATTATTATAAATTACACAAAGGGCATGCCGGATTCAAAACACAAACAGGAATAAATAAACAGGACATAAAAATAAGTACTATGGCAAATAAAAGACTCGAACTTTTAATCCGCGAATATGAATCATTAATAACGAGGAAAAACGAAAAACTGGCATATACCGAAGGCATTTATGAAAGGTACAGATATCCTATCCTTACGGCCGCGCATGTTCCGGTATACTGGAAGTATGACATGGATACCGATACCAATCCGCACTGCATGCAACGGATAGGCATTAATTCAGTATTTAATGCCGGGGCAATCAAGCTCAAAAATAAGTACATATTAGCAGCAAGGGTCGAAGGATGGGACAGAAAATCCTTTTTTGCCATAGCAGAAAGTCCGAATGGCGTTGACAATTTCAGGTTTTGGGAACGGCCGGTGACTATGCCTGAAACCGAAGATCCTGATATTAACGTATATGACATGAGATTGACATTGCATGAGGACGGATGGATATATGGTATATTCTGCACTGAAAGGAAGGACACTGATGCCCCCGGGGGAGATACAAGCTCGGCAGTGGCAAAAGCCGGAATAGCAAGGACAAGGGATTTGCTGAAATGGGAAAGACTGCCCGATCTTGTTTCCAAAACAGGACAACAGAGGAACGTTGTGCTTCATCCTGAATTTGTCAATGAAAAATATGCACTTTATACAAGGCCGCAGGAAGGATTTATTGATGTGGGGACAGGAGGAGGCATCGGACTCGGATATATAGAAAATATGGAAAATCCCGTTGTTGAAAATGAAGTAATCATCAACGGGAAAGCTTACCACACCATTTACGAACTGAAAAACGGGCTGGGACCGGCCCCTCTTAAAACAAAGGAGGGTTGGCTTCACCTGGCACACGGAGTGCGAAATACTGCTGCAGGACTCAGGTACGTATTGTATATGTTTATGACAGACCTTAATGATATTTCAAAAATAATATATTCCCCTGCCGGATATTTTATGGCACCTGTAAATGAGGAACGTGTCGGCGATGTATCAAACGTTTTATTTTCAAACGGCTGGATCATGGATGACGACGGCACAGTATATATCTACTATGCGTCTTCGGATACAAGGATGCACGTTGCCGTTTCGAGTATCGAAAGGCTCACGGATTATATAATGAATACCCCTGCTGACGGATTCAGGACAGGAAAATCCGTTGAAAATATCAATAAGCTTATAGACAGGAATTTTAAGCTGTTGCAAATAGGTAAAAAGAAATGAATTTTTTATAAATAAATCAATTAATGTCATCAGGCCAGGGTAAAGAAGAATTAAAAAGAGACCTCTTAAAAATCCTTAAGAATAATATCCTTGAATACTGGGCAAAGAATACTATTGATAAAGAATATGGCGGGTTTGTCGGCTATATAGGGTCAGATAACAAGGTAAATGCAAAAGCCTCCAAAGGAATAGTCCTCAATACAAGAATCCTCTGGGCCTTTTCTGCAGGGAGCCTGTTTCTAAAGGACCATGGATATGCTGTGTTAGCTGACCGGGCATATGACTATATAACGGATAGGTTTTCCGACAGTAAAAACGGTGGCGTTTACTGGGAGCTGGATTATAAAGGGGAGCCCCTGAACAGGAAAAAGCAGGTTTATGCCCAGGCATTTGCTATATATGCCCTGTCGGAATACTACAGGCTGAGACAGAAAAGTGAAACGCTGGAAACGGTAAAAAATATTTATTATCTGATTGAAAAGTACAGCTACGACACACTATTGGGAGGGTATATTGAAGCATTCAGCGAATACTGGGATGACCTTGATGATGTGCGCCTCAGCGAAAAAGACAGGAATGCAAAGAAGACAATGAACACCCACCTTCACGTTCTTGAGGCCTATACCAACCTGTACAGGATCTGGCCTGAAAACAGGGTCCACGATTCATTAAAAAGACTAATAAATGTTTTTATTGAACATTTTATCAATAATCAAAACCATCTTAACCTTTTTTTCAACGAAAAATGGGAATTAACGGACAATATCATTTCCTTTGGCCATGATATAGAATTCTCATGGCTTTTCACAGAGGCTGCCGAAGTCATAAATGATCCGGCTCTGATTAAAGAAACCGGTGATATAGCTCTTAAGATGGCCGATACATTTGTTAATGAAGCTTTTGATTCAAGCGGCGGCATTATTAATGAAAAAAACGTTGATTCAGGCCATGTTGATTTCGACAAACACTGGTGGGTGCAGGCCGAAGGGCTGGTCGGACTCGTGAATGCTTACCGGATAAGCAAAGAAAAAGCTTACCTTGAAAAGGCAGTTACGTTATGGAATTTTATTGACTCCTTTATTATCGATCACAGGAATGGCGAGTGGTACTGGAAAGTGAACAGTAAAGGATTCAGATACAGGGAAGATGAAAAAGCAGGTTTCTGGAAATGTCCCTACCATAATACAAGAACATGCATAGAGGTTATCACCCGCCTAAAAGAATAACAGCCTGTTTCATGCCCTTTTTATTTCGCGGCCTTTTTATTACCGTGTTTTTTTTCTAAAAGACAGTTGGCTATTTTTTCCATGAAGGTATTAATACGAATAGGTTTTGAAATATAATCATCAAAACCTTCCTTAAGGGCCTTTTCCCTGTCATCACTCATGGCATAGGCAGTGATAGCGATGACAGGAATATCAGGGTTGTGCAGTTTTATAAGTTTCATGGCATCATTACCATCCATAACCGGCATTTTAATATCCATTAAAACCAGGTCAATTGCCGGATTTTCTTTGACAAGATTAACAGCTTCTTCTCCATTCCAGGCATGAAGAATCTTAACAGATGTGTCTGACAGTATTTCCTTAATATAGTAATAATTGTTTAATTCATTTTCAGCTATCAGGATAGTTTTTTCATTCCAGTCCGGAAGATTCAGATTTACTTGATTTACTGCCTTACTGCCTGCTATCTTAATGCTATCAAAGGGAATGTAAACAAAGAAAGCCGAACCTTTTCCCAGTTCAGATTTTAATGTGATAGTGCCACCCAGTTTTTCGACCAGTGCTTTTGCTATTGATAATCCGAGTCCGTTACCTCCATAATTACGGGTACTTGTTGAGTCTAACTGTTTGAAACGCTCAAAAATAAGTGAATGGTTTTCGCGGGCAATGCCTATACCCGTATCCTTAACATAAAATTCAATAATATTTCCATTAACAGAATAACCATATTCAACTTTCCCCTTATGGGTGAATTTTATGGCATTACTCAGCAAATTACCAAGCACCTGCGTAATCCTGTTTTTATCCGTTTTAATCTGAATATTATCATTTGACTGGTCCCTTATATACACTAAACTCAAACTTTTCTTTTCAGCCTGTAATTTATATATTGAATGTAGTTCATTCAGCATATAATTCAGGTTAACAGCTTCTAAATACAAAGGAACCTGATTAGCTTCAATTTTCGATATATCAATAATATCATTAATTATACAGAGAAGTTGCTGGCAACCGGATTTTATCAACCTGATATACTCAGCAGTCTTTTTCCCGGAAATTGACCCTTTGGTAAGTAATTCCGAAAACCCGATTATGGCATTCATAGGCGTCCTTATTTCATGACTCATATTGGCCAGGAAAGAGGATTTTAGTTTATCAGACTCTTCAGCTTTTTCTTTTGCAATTTTCAGGTCCACGTTTATTTTCCGTATGCGGTCAATACTTTCGGTTAATTCTTCGTTAACAATTAAATACTCCTGATTAAGCCTTTGATATTCTTCATTTTGCTCTTTAAGTTTAAGCTCACTTTCTTTTAATACGTCCTCAGCTTTCTTGCGTTCTGTTATATCATGACCAATTCCTATAAGTCCGGTAATTTTCCCTTTCTGGTCGCGCAGAGGGATTTTAGAAGTCAGCAACCAGCGTTGTTGACCATGGGGATCCACATACTTTTCTTCATGATTTATAATGGATTGCCCTTTTTCAATAACTTTCCGGTCGTCAGCCATAAACTGTGCGGCTGCCTCTGCTGTAAAACACTCAGAGTCATCCTTGCCAAGAACTTCAGATTCAGGCTTGCCAATTATTGCCAAATCGGCCTTATTTGCCATTATCTTACGCAATGCTGTATCTTTCACGTAAATGTTATCGGGAAGATTTTCAATGAGCGTACGTAATAAAATACGTTCCTGAGCCAATTTCCCCTCTGCTGCTTTTCTCCCGGTTATATCCCTGAAGCTTGTATATACAAGTCCATCCGGCAAAACAACTGCATTTAAATCTGTTGAAACATAGCTGCCATCCTTTTTTACAAGTTCAATTTCATAAAAAATTTTACCTTCATTTATCAAATTCATGAAAAACTTCATATATATATCACGTTTGCCTTTGTGTAAGAGGTCAGCAATGTTTTTAGTCCTCATTTCCTCCTGTGAAAAGCCCAGTAAGGTTTTTGCAGCCACATTGGCATACACATAGTTGCCTTTCCGGTCTGTAACAAGAATAGCATCGGCTGAGTTTTCCATTATCGACCGGAACTTTTCTTCACTCTCTCTGATTTTCTTTTCAGCCTGAATCCTTGCATAGGCAACACCAATTGAAATGCCGATTTCCTCGAAAAACCTTATTCTGTCAGGAGTAAACATATCCGGCCGCTTATCATTCAGTTGAAGCAAGCCTATAGCTTCATCTGATGATTGGAGGGGTATTAAAGCAACCGATTCATACCCATCTCTATTACAACGGTTACATGTTTTGGTCTGCAGGTCTTTTTCTGTTGCAGTGGCCAGTAGCTTTGTTGTACTGTTTGTATAAAAACTTCCGCCCTCTGTGAAAAATGTTTGCGAAAGATCTGTCCGCCCCGAAATAATATTTCCGCACATGCATTCAAGAAAGGGTTTACCATCGGAATCCAGAATTATTTCACCTTTCTCATTCCTGGTACACAGGTATTTTTCCGATTTTATAAAATCTTCTGAAAATCCGATTGATTCAGTGTACGGATAATCCATGCCTTCCTTAATCCTTATCCCTACTGCATCCATCCCCGTATACTTTTTAATTTCGGATAAAATATCTTTTATCAGTTGCTGCCATTCGTTAAGCCTGTTTAATATAGACAGGATCGAAGTTACCAGCTTTTGGCGATTTGAATTCAAAATACGTTCCGAGATATCCTGGACCGTGCCGAATAATTTAACGACCCGACCATGCGCATCCTGTTTTGGCTGCATTCTTACCGAAAAATAAACATTCTTCCCGCCGGGCAGTTTTGCCTCCACGTCATATTCGAGGTCCTTTTTCTCCTCTATGGCGCGCCTTGAGTATGCGCGTAATATTTTTGCCTGTTCAGGGGAGTAGTAGGCCGCTTCTTCCTTAACAGTGGGAGAACCCAGTGCCGGCTCACGTTCGTATAGCTTGCACGTCTGATCGGACCAGGTGATTTTCTGGCTTTCAATGTCGAATTCCCAGGTTCCAATCCGTCCCAGTACATGGGCATCCTTCAGTTTTTTCTCGCTCTCCCGCAGTGCCTCTTCTGCCCGCTTACGCTCGGTGACATCATTGAAAAATCCCTGTAATATTTTTTCTCCCCTTATGTTAAATAAGCCTGCCCTGATCTCAACATCCTTTATTGTCCCCGATTTTGTTATTACACGGGCATTTTCCGTATGTTCCTGATCGCTTGTAATATGTTTTCGGAACGATTCAGTAAACTCACCGGCCAGTTCATCAGGCGGATGCAAAATACCCTGATGTTTACCGATAAGTTCTTCCTTTGTCCTTTCAACAAGTGCACAGGCAGCTTCATTGCAGTCGAGGATGATGCCGCTTTCAGCGTCAGCTATGAAAATAGGCTCTCGCGCATTGGTAAAGAGCGTTTTATACTTCTCTTCGCTTTCCTTTAAAGCCTTCTTAACTTTTGTTTTCTCTATCTGATTCTTTTTTTGTTCCAAAGCGAGTGAAACAGCAGTGCCTAATCTTTTAATATGTTCTTTTATAACATAATCGCTGGCCCCCGCTTTCATACACTCAACAGCCGTATCTTCGTTCATGGAGCCGGTAAGCATAATAAAAGGAATAAAGGGGCATATCTCCAAAGATAGCTTTAATGCCCTGAGCCCGTCAAAGTATGGCATTCTGTAATCCGAAACAATGATATCCGGTTTGAATTCATCAAGAGACTTTAAAAATTCCTTTTTCGTTTCAACTCTTTTGAAGATACATTTTTTAAGTGTCTTTTTTATTTCCCTTTCGGCCAGTACTGCATCAGAGGGCAAATCCTCGACAAGCAGTATACGATAAACCGTTTCCATTGGTAACCTCCTTTCTAATGATATCGCGAATTATTTCCTGAAACTATTTTCCGTCGATATCTATTTTGGCGCTTCATTAACCAATAACCAATATAACCCGGTACTACTCATTGCCTCAAAGAAAGCATCAAAATCAACGGGTTTTACTACATAACTGTTGGCTCCCAGTTCATAAGCTGCCTCAATATCCGGATCTTCATTGGAAGAAGTAATAACCACTACCGGCAGCTTTCTGGTTTTCTTATTGGATTTTATTTCTCTCAACACTTCCATACCGCTGACTTTAGGCAGCTTAAGATCAAGGAAAATTACTTTAAGCGTTGTATTGGAATCCCGACCGGAAAATTTTCCACGGCAAAAAATGAAGTCGAGTGCCTCTTCGCCGTCGGTAACAACAATAAGCTGATTTCCCAGTTTCTGTTTTTTCAATGCCCTGATGGTTAATTCTGCATCCATGGGATTATCTTCCACAATAAGAATATCAACCGGTTTAAAATTCATCATAATGGTTTCTCCTATATTAGGTTGTAATATTTTGAATTTATCGGTTTGCTAGGGCTGAATTAAAAATCCCTTTTTCCTGGGGGTAATTCAATAAATTATATTTTTGAAACATCCTCTTTGTCTTTTTCATTTGCTCACTATCTGGTATCGAAAAATAGAAAGAAGCACCTTTGTCCACAACACTCTCAGCCCATACCTGCCCGGCATGCCTGTTGATAATGCTCTGAACGATGGCGAGTCCGACGCCTGTTCCTTCAAAATCCTTTTCGCTGTGGAGCCGCTGGAAAATGCTAAAGATCTTATCTATGTATTTCATATTAAAACCAACGCCATTGTCGGTGATGCAATAAGAAATTTTATTTTTCCCCCGTTTTTGTGTTATTGAAATAAATGCGCGTTCGCGTTTTGAGGAAAACTTTATTGCATTTGCAATCAGATTTATCCACACCTGACGCATCATGGACGGGTCACCACCTGCAGGAGCCAGATCTCCAAGCTTGAAGTCTATTCGCCTGCGCATTCCCGGTGTTGTCAGCTCAAAAAAAACTGATTTTGCCATTGTTTTCATATCTATCCGGGAAATCTGCAACCCGGCACGGCTGAGGCGTGAGAATGCCAGCAGATCATCAATGAGCTGGCCCATATGTTTAGCGCTATCGCATATAACTTTACAGACCCTTTTCCCTTCATCATTGAGTTTCTCATAGTGGTCTTCGAGAAGAATCCGGGAAAATCCGTCAACTGCTCTTAATGGTGCACGGAGATCATGAGAAACGGAATACGAGAAGCTTTCCAGTTCTTTGTTGGCGGCTTCCACCTGGGCGGTGCGATCACGGATTTCCTTCTCCGCCCGTTTGCGATCGGTGATGTCCTCGATGGACATCAGGATCATCTGAGTCTTTTTGGTATAGTAGCAAATCTGGCGGATGTTAAGCAGCATTGTACGCTGACCTATGTTCTCAAAATCGTGCGAGACCTCGTAATTGTCAACGCTGGTGTTTTTGGGAAGGATCCGCTCCATCAGGTGGTGCAGTTTCACGATGTCCCATTGATGATTGCCCAATTCATAGAAATTATAATTCTCCGTTTCCTCCTGCGTCACCTTGAACAAGGCATAGAAAGCGCGGTTGGCTATAATCACGCGCATATTCACATCCAATACCACCAGCGGCTTGCGCACTGTAGCCACGATGCTTTCGGCAAACTCCAGTGCTTCCTGCAGCGCCTTCTCGGCATTGCGCTGCCTCGTCTGATCACGGAAGACCAGTATCACACCGGAAATTTTATTCTTTTCACCCATTATTGGTGCACCGCTGTCGGAGACCGGTATTTCTTTTCCGTTTTTTGCAACAAGCAAAGAATAGTCTGCAAGTTCAACAATTAACTCTTCCTTTAAAGCTCTGCGAACCGGACTTTCAACTTTGTTCCGGGTTTCTTCATTAATAATGGTGAAGACTTCTTCAATCGGTTTTCTCCTGGCATCGCTTTCTTTCCAGCCGGTTAATCCCTCTGCAACCGGATTCATGTTCCGGATACGGCCATTAATGTCAGTTATGATAACAGCATCTCCTATGCTGTAAAGCGTAGCATTGAATTCTTCCTGCTTTTCTTTCAATAATGCTCCTGTTTTAAGCAATCTCTTGTAAACATTCCATTGACGATTGCTGAATAGCCAGGCCATTACGATACATAAAGGCAATAATATAAGCAAAGTAAAGACGATAATGACATCTGTCCGATAATATAGCTCCGAGAAAATTTCGTCCTTATCCACTTTTGCAACCATAAACCATGGGGTACCGGGGACCGGCCTGATATAGGCAAGCACATCAATGCCACGATAGTCTTTACCGTTAAATATACCGGTATATCCCAATGCGGCTTGTACTGCCGGAAGATGTTTCATAGTTAAAGGAAGCCGAAGGTTCACTGCTGTATTTTTCTGAAATTTCAGATCATTCAGGTACAAAACATTTTCGCCATCCTTTCGAAATAACATAATTTCTGAGGATTTATTCGGTGTGGCACAGGATTGAATGAACGGATATAAATAATCATTTGGATCGATCCGTAAAACCAACACGGAAATAACAGTTTTTTTTTCATCCATTACCGGAGCAAGGACATCAAAGTGAATTTTTTTATGTACCGGGCAGTAATAAAAATCACTGAATACAGCTTTCCTGCTTCCTGCAGCGCTCCTGCAAAAACTGATAGTTACCGAATCAATTTTTTGTAAAGTCGTATCGGAACTGAGCAAAATTTCTCCATCGGGTGATAAAAGAAATATTTTTTCATATCCATAGTAGTGTTTTGTTAATGCCATCTGCTCAAGGATATCTGTGCTTAAAGAATTGTTTTTTGAGAAGAGCCACCGCTTAATACTTCGAATACTGAAGGGGCTTTCTGCAAATATTTTCGCACTCCCTATTCTTTCCTGACGCCACCGCATAATCTGATCCGCTTTCATGTCAGCAACAGTTTTCAGCTCGCTGTATCTTTCTTTACTAATCCTTCTTGCTTCATTATAGCAATAAAAATATCCCCCTGATATAATTAATACAACGGCCAAACCTGCCAATAGCGGTAAAAATAACTTATTTTTTACTGAAAAGATTTGACTTTTCATAGGTTTAATCTTATTAATCAAGCAGAATTTCCGGAATCTTTTCAAAATCTTTTGCCTTGTCCAGAAAATCTTCCGCTCCATATTTCATGCACACTTCCCTGTTTTTTGGATCATAATTGGTTGTGAGCATGATTACCCTGGTGCTTCTCTTTTGTTCTTTTATATTCTTAAGAATTTTAATACCATTCTTGCCAGCCAGATGAATATCCAATATAACAGCATCGGGATCGTATGCTCTTATTTCATCCATTATGTTATGAATTCCTCCTGTTAGTTCGATTACCTTTATGTGCTTATAAATATTAAGTTTGCTGATTAATCTTTCTCTTATAAGATCTGAATCATCAATAATTAATAGTTTCATAATTATTTCTTTAATTTTCAATAAGTTACTAATAATAAAACTATAACTATGTAGGAAAAAGCTGAAAAAGTCGTAGGTATTTGTCTTACAAAAAAAATAAATTCACTCAACAAGGCCTGCCTTTATTGCATAACGGATTATTTCCGAAGTAGTTTTTATATTCATTTTTATAAGAATTCTCTTACGGTAGGTACTTATTGTTTTTACGCTAAGTGAGAGTTTCTCTGCAATTTCAGATGGGGATTTACCTTCTGCCAGCAAACACATTATCTCTATTTCGCGGTTGGAGAGAGTTTTATATAAAGGTTTCTCATTGTTAATATTAAATGCTAAGGTTTCAGCAAGAGTAGAAGTGATATATTTTTTTCCTTGTGCCACTCTTTTTACAGCAGTTATTAATTCATCGGGAGCAATTGATTTCATCAGGTAACCCGATGCACCGAGTTTTAATGTCCTTAAAGCATAATGCTCTTCGGGATAGATACTTAACATTAGTACCGCAATGCTTTGATTAATGCTTTTTATTTCCTTAAGCAAATCCAGACCATTCCTGCCAGGCAGGGATATATCCAGTAAAATGACATCATAATCATTATGTATTACTTTTTCAAGAAGCTCGCTTCCTTGTCCGGCTTCACCCGTTACCTTAATATCCGGGCATGCTTCAAGAACATTTTTCAATCCCTGCCGGACAACAGGATGATCATCGGTGATAAGCACTTTGATCATTTCTTTCTATGAATTAATTAAGAGGTATTTTAACCATTATTTTTGTTCCTTTACCTTCTGCACTCTGGATATTAAAACTGCCACCAAATGATTTAACGCGTTCTTTCATTCCAATAATGCCAAATGATTTAGCATCATGTATTTCAGCCTTTTTTATGCCTCGTCCGTTATCAATGGCTATAAGATTGATACTATTCTCATTTTTAGTAAGGTCAATTTTGACAATGGTCGCATTGGCATGCCTTGCTATATTGGTCAGAGCTTCCTGCACAATCCGGAAAATAAGGATAGATATATCCGGAGAAACCGCAAATTCTTCCGGAGTTATGGTCAATTCACAGGAAATACCTGTATGCTTTTCAAACTCTTCCAGCTGCCACTCAACAGCCGCAGCCAACCCAAGGTCATCCAGGATGCCAGGTCTTAATTCGCTTGAGATCGTCCGGATAGTTTCAATAGTATTCATAAGTAATTCCGACATTGAATTAAGCTTGTCCGCTATTTCCGGCTGTGCTTCGGCTAGCTTTTCTTTCAGCCAGCCAAAATCTATATTCAGGGCTGTTAACTTCTGACCCAGGTCATCGTGTAAATTCCTGGCGATTTTAGTCCTTTCAGTTTCCCTGGCCTCTTCAATATGCATTGATAAATTAAGTAAAGTATCACGTGAGTGCTTTATGTGCTCCAAAAATTGTTGATGTTCACTAATGTCGCGAATTAAGACCATGTTAACCGGTTCTTTCTGCCAAATATTTACCGAGGGGGAAATTTCAATCGGGACTATAGTACCGTCTTTTTTTACGATATGGGTTTTAAATGGACTGGAAACTTCCAGTCCCTTTAGCCTGTTTCTATGTCTTTCAATTAGTTTTGGAAACTCGTCAGAGCTGACGATGTCTCTCATTCGTGTTTTGAGTAACTCCTCAACAGAGTATCCGGTAATTTCAGCCGCCTTACTGTTTGCATAAACATTCCGGGCCTCTTCTCCCTTAGCTACCAGTATGCCATCACTGGCATTCTCAGCAAGAGACCTGAAGTTTTCTTCACTTTGCCGAAGTTCTTCAACTATATGCATACGCTTAGTGATGTCAATGAGCATAGCCTCAATACGCAAAATTTGCCCTTGTTCATCTTTGTGCAGCACGGCACTGACTATGGTAAAGATATGCTGACCGCTGCCATCCTGTTTGATCATTTCTACCTCAAAGTTCTCATCATAGCCTTTGGCATCAAGTCCTTTAAGGATGACTGCCCTCTGTTCGGGATTGGCATATAATTTACCCGCGTACATGCCAAGCATATCCTCACGAGACCGGAGTCCG
>CAZOLY010000099.1:7495-12192 GCA_964580815.1 uncultured Bacteroidales bacterium | reverse complement strand
AAGAGCTCAGATTTACAACAAGGGACATCAAGGACTATAACGAACTTATGAAGCACAGGCTGAAGGTTTTGAAAGAGCACGGGCTTAAGCTGAAAGACATTCAGAACGTTATCGGCACTATAGAGCCTCTTGACGGCGCGCTTGAAATGATCGGCTGGCTGAAGGAGATGACACGTTTTGTAGTGGTCTCCGATACTTTTGTGGAATTTGCCGACCCCCTGATAAAAAAGCTTGGCAGGCCCCTTCTTTTCTGCAATTCACTGATCGTTGACAGGAATAATAATATCACCGGGTATAAACTCAGGCAGAAAGAGCAGAAGAGAAAGGTGATACAGGCATTAAAGAGCCTGAACTATAAAGTTATTGCCATAGGGGACTCGTATAACGACATATCAATGCTCAAGGAAGCTGACAAAGCCATCCTTGCCAATCCGCCCCAGAACGTTATTGATGATTATCCCGGGTTTCCTGTTGTACATGATTATGGAAAACTAAGGGAAATGCTTTCAGGGTATTTTATTCATTTTTCGTGAATTAGTACTGATTTTGTAATTTAAAGGTTCGAATTTTTATTGAGGAAACATAAAAACAGTTACTGCCTAATATTAAAATATTCAATTAATTAAAATTATTTTTCCGGTCGAAACTTAACTAAAAACCGTTAATTTTTAAGGCAATGGGCAAGTCGAAATCTAATTCAAAAATCAATGAAGAAAAAAGAAAAGAATTAATAAGTTTTTTAAGAGATAATATTAATTCAAGATCAGCATTAACTACTCACAGGGAATTATCAGTATGGGCAGTCGCAGTTTTATATCTTACGTTTATAATGATATTATTTAAATTGTATTTTGACAAAATATGTATTTTTCAAAATATTGATTTCAAAATATTACTGAGTGTTTTCCTTGGCTTTATTTTATTTGCAGTTTTGGTACTAATACATGCACACTATGGAGCACATGTATCAGCGCGCTCTTTAAGTATCGTTTGTGGGAAATACATTTTCAAACTGATTACTGAGGAGGAAAATCCGAATGAAGAAAAATGGAAAGGTATAAAGGATGGATACCTTCCTAGTTTTATTCAAGGCGAAATCAAGAAAATTAATGAAAAGAATCATAAATGGACAAAAATAGGTCCATGGATAATATTTCTTTGGATAATTTTAAGAGTATTTCAAGCCATATCATCACGTAAAATAAAAGAATTCGAAAAGATACAGTTAATAGAATCGTCAATATATTGTATGATTATCATTCCAACTTTCTTTTTTTATATTTTTATTTGGCCTAATCTTTTACATGATATCATTAAGTTTATAAATTTTAGAGTGATTTTGTTTTAGAAAAATTATCATATAATAAATTTATAAAAACAAGGTTACATTTTTAAAGAATACCAGAAATCCAGGGCAAAAGTAATAGTACAAAATTATATATTATAATCTCAAATAATAGATTACTTCATTTAAAATTAACAATCTTAATTATCATTACTACTAAATTTTTTTTATATGTTTATAGTATAATATCTTTACTTAAACCTAAAATTAATACATTATGAAAAAGTTAAGTTTATTAGCCCTTATCGGGGCTGTATTTTTCATTCAGGCGGCTGTTAGCGGCAACGATTGTCAAAAATCCTGTGCTGCCTTAAAAGGTGATACAGCAAAAAAATGCTCACAAATAACAATCGAGGTGAAGGAACTTGAAGCTGCAAAAGTCCTGGCTATCAAAGCTACTGTAAAATCAGATGCAGTGGGGGCAAAGATGGGAGAGATTTATCCAAGACTAATGGATTGCCTCAAAAAATCCGGTATTGATATGACAGGACCTCCCTATTCAAAGTATTACAGCTGGGACCCCGAAGGCGAGACGGAAATGGAAGCCGGGATACCGGTAAGTGGTCCGGCAGAATGTGAAGAGGATATTGAATATATAGAGCTCCCTCCGTGTAAGGTAGTAACAGCTATGCATACCGGGCCCTATGAAAAAATTAGTCCGGTTTACGACGCTATCCAGGGATATATTAATGAAAATGGCATGAAGATAAACGGGGCCGTCTGGGAGGTATACATAACAGATCCTAACTCAGAGCCTGACCCTGAAAAATACAAGACCCAGGTATATTTTCCGGTTGAATAGCTGAAATAATAATATAAAGATTATTATAGGCCTAACAAATCAGCAGAGCTGATTTGTTTTTTTAATAACATTTAGCAGTCAGCCGGCAGGTAACAATAATAATAACCTGCCGGCTGCTTGCTTTATATTGTGCCGGGAGTTGCTCCTGTATTTAATTTCTTTGGGAATACTATAGCAAGTATTTTGTATATTTACAACATAAATATAAATCAGCAGTAATATTGGAAATAAACCGTCATAAACAGAGGTGTGATAGTTGTCTGAACTATGAAGACTCAATTTTTAAAATCTTAAATGAACAAGAGAAAAATTTTTTGCGGCAGAGTTCCACTTGCCTTCATTATAACAAGGGGGATACTATTTTTCGTGAGGGTGATAAGACAGCCGGACTCCTTTGCCTGGTGAAGGGGAAGGTTAAAGTATATATGGAAGGCATAAGCGGAAGGGAGCAGATAATAAGACTGGCAAAACCTGTAGGGTTTATAGGATATAAGGCATTATTTGCGAATGAAAATCATTTTGTCAGTGCCATGGCTATCGAAGATTGCACTGTATGCAAGATCAATAAAAAAGGTCTTTTTAAGATTTTAAAGTCAAATAATGAACTTTGCCTGGACCTTATAAAATTTTTTGCCACCGAGCTGAAATTTTCCAACAACCGTACGGTCACTCTTACGCAAAAGCATATTCGCGGGAGGCTGGCAGAGTCACTCATTTTTCTGAAAGACACCTATGGATTTGAAAAAAATGGCAGAACGTTGGATATATGTCTGACACGCGGAGATATTGCCCATCTGTCAAATATGACCACATCTAATGCGATAAGGACCTTATCGGCATTTGCCAGGGAAAAGATTGTAGCTCTCAGAGGAAAGAGGATAGAATTATTGGATGTTGGAGTTATTGAACATATTAGTGAGTTTGGTTAATACCTGTAAAGCATGAAAGGAAATACAGGATATATTGTTGAAACGGATATTATAGACCAGGCTCTGGAAATATTAAACAGCAACCTCTCCGTAGAAGATACTCTTCAGGAGGTGTGCAAAATAATTCCCGGGGCATGGGCACACAGTAAATTTATCTCAACCCGCATTACATACCAGAACCGGGTTTTCCGTACGAATAATATAAACGGATTAAGCCTGGTGTGTAAAGAATCATTCGAGATCCCCGGGAAAAAAGACGGAACTATTGAATTGTTCATAAGCCGGAAATACAATAAGCATGATGATAATATATTCGTAAGCGAGGCCCGGAAGCTTTTATCGAATATTGCCTCATTAACCTCCGGTTCAATTTCAAAAAAAATATTAAGGGAATTACTGACTGATAATAAGGAGCGTTTAAAGGAGCTGCATGCCATAAACCAGACTAATGCTATTATTGCAAAGGGGAAGTCGATAAATGAGACTCTTCAGGAGATATGTGAATTTCTTCCCAGGTCGTGGCAATATCCCAGGCTGGCTGCTGCAAGGATAATTTATGAAGGACAAAAATTTACAAGCAGGAAGTTTAATGAGACAAGATGGATACAACGTGAAGATTTTGTAACGATAGATAACAAGAGGGGGACGATAGAGATCTTCTATTTGAAGGAACTGCCAGAGGTTGTTCAGAGCCCTTTCCTTAAGGAAGAACGGCATTTATTAAAAAATATAGCCAGGCTTATAAGCGGATATTTGAACAATATCAAGGGAAGGGAATTAATTAATAAGCGCCTTTTCCAGGATGACGGCCGGCAGAAATCCGAAGAATACAGGCAATCACTTGTAAAAACGAAGCAGCCGCTGCAACTGTTTTTTAATAAACAGATAATAGACAAGTATATTTACCTGGATATGATGAAATATAAGGTAAAGGAAATACTGTTTGTTGCAACCTTGTATGATGCCTTTATCCTGGAGAATGAAGATAGCTTTTTTGAACAGTTCATGGGTGAGATATACCAGTACAGCCTGTTTTCACTTCCAAGAATAACCGGTGTATCATCTGCCAGGGAGGCACTGGATTTGCTCGAAACAACAAGGTTTGACCTTGTAATATTAATGGTCGGCCTCGACACCGAAGGACCTGTAAAATTAAGCAGCAAGATAAAGCAGAAAAAACCTGAATTGCCGGTTTATCTCCTGCTGAACCAGCAGAGTAATATAAAATATTTTGAGGACCTTGTGCCAAATACAAATGCCATTGATAAAACATTTATATGGAATGGTGATTCACAGATATTTTTTGCGATAGTGAAATCAATTGAAGATTCTGTTAATGTTGAGAATGATACGAAAGTCGGACTGGTAAGGGTGATATTGCTTGTTGAGAATTCAACCAGGTATTATTCCAAATACCTGCCCATGCTGTATTCTGTGGTATTCGGACAAATACAGCAATTGATAGCAGAGGTAGAGAGGAATGAGCTGGATAAGATTTCAAAGATGAGGTCAAGGCCAAAAATACTGCATGCTTCCAATTATGAAGATGCCATATATCTTTTTCATAAGTATAAAGATTTCCTGCTTTGTGTTATTTCTGATGTGGAATTTGAAAAGGATG
>CAZOLY010000099.1:2753-7485 GCA_964580815.1 uncultured Bacteroidales bacterium | reverse complement strand
GGGATTTCCAACAAGAAAGCAGGAATAGAATTCGTGAGTTACGTCAAATCACAGATCAAAAACCTGCCGACTTTATTGCAGTCAGTTGATGTGAAGAATGCAAAAATTGCCGCTGCCCTCGATTCAAGCTTTATTAACAAAAATTCCGAAAGCCTTTTAAATGACCTTAAGAAATTCCTGACCTTTCACCTGGGGTTTGGTGATTTTATTTTCAGGGATAAGGAAGGGAAGCAGGTTGCTATAGCGAGGACCTTTAAGGAATTTGAAAGCCTTCTGAACGAAGTTCCTGATGAATCACTGGTGTTCCATGCCGAAAAAAACCAGTTTTCAATATGGCTCATGGCAAGGGGCGAGATACAACTTGCCAAAATGTTAAATCCGGTGAGGATCTCTGATTTTGTAGACATCAATGAATTCAGGCTGTTTAATATAAATATCATCAGAAGATACAGGGAAGAGAAGAAGAAAGGGAGGATCATAAATTTTGAAGATGCAGACCTGATAGATGAGAAGAATATTGTCAGCCTGTCAGGAGGATCACTGGGAGGCAAGGGGAGAGGACTGGCTTTTATTAACACGCTGATTTATAACCTGGACTTTTCCGAACATACGAAGGAAATAAACATAAGAACTCCCAGGACAGCAATAATAGGAACAGATGAATTTGAACTGTTCCTTGAAAATAATCACCTTCATGATAAGGTATTCGATACTGATTTAAAATATGAAGAAATAAAATCGCTATTTGTAAAATCGAAGCTATCACCGGAATTAAAAGCGAAACTAAGGATATTTATTGATCAGATCACAAGGCCAATCGCCGTGCGTTCTTCGAGTATTTCCGAAGATTCATTAACGCAACCCTTTGCAGGTATTTTTGATACATATATCATTCCCAACAATCATCCTGATAAAAAAATAAGGTTTGAAAGGTTGATTACTACTATAAAATTAGTCTATGCCTCAATATATTCTGATAAGGCACGTAAGTACTTCCAGGTTATAAACCACAAAATTGAGGATGACAGGATGGCCGTGATTCTCCAGGAGCTTGTCGGAAACCAGTATGATAATTATTATTATCCTCATATAAGCGGTATAGCGCAGTCATATAATTTTTATCCTTATGAGCATATGAAGCCCGAGGAAGGTTTTGCCATTGCGGCACTGGGACTGGGCTCCTATGTTGTTGAGGGAGGCAGGGCATACCGCTTTTCACCCAGGTACCCTGATTTGGAAATTCTCTCATCCGAAGATATTCTTAAAAGCACACAGGTCTGTTTTTATGCTCTTGATTTAACGAAGCAGGATATAAACTATATAAAATATGGAGAGAAAGCTTCCCTGACTCTTTTGGATATATGCAGGGCACATGAACACGGAACCCTCGATCATTGTGCGTCGGTATATAACAGGGATAATGATATTATTGAACCGGGCATCAAATCAAAGGGACCGATAATCGTAAATTTTGCAGACATTTTAAAATATAATTATTTGCCGCTGGCCAAGACAATAAGGGTCATGCTGGACAGCATAAAGGATTCCCTGGGTTCGCCCGTTGAGATAGAATTTGCGGTGGACCTCACGAAGAGTGAAAACAATATTGCTTCCTTTTATCTGCTGCAGATAAAACCACTGGTTGGAAACCAGTTGAGTTACGACATAAATCTCGAGGATATAAATGAATCAAAGATTCTCCTGCTGTCGTCATTAAGCCTGGGAAACGGCGAAATCGGCAACATTTATGATTTTGTATATGTTGATGCCACCAAGTTTGATAAGCTTAAGACTATGGAGATGGCAAACGAAATAGAAAGAATAAATGATAAAATGATCAGGCAGAACAGGAAATATATTTTACTGGGACAGGGAAGATGGGGAACACGGGACCGCCACCTGGGCATACCCGTATGCTGGTCCCAGATATCCAATGCAAGGGTAATAATAGAAATAAGCCTGGCCGATTTTCCTATTGACGCATCCCTGGGATCACATTTCTTTCACAATATAACCTCGATGAATATCGGTTATTTATCTCTTCTCGACTCATCACATAAGGATTTCATTAAATGGGAAGTTCTTAATAAACAAAAAGTTGTTGAGAAGACCGAATATTTCAGGCATGTACGTTTTAGCAAGCCACTAAAAGTATATATGGATGGCAGGAAAAAAATCTCTGTGATTATCACAAACTAAGTAATTAGCTGGAGATTTAAGGAATGAATAAAATTAATGTAGCAATACTTGATGAACACCAGATAGTAGTTGAAGGAATCAGCGAATTATTAAGGAATGTTGAAGATATAGAAGTAATACTCAGGTTATCGGACAAAAAAGTACTTTTTGAAAAAGTCAGGTCAACGGACATACATATATTAATAATCAACAGTCACAATGTTGACAGTGATGAGCTTTCTTTAATACAAACGATTAGCAGCGGGTTCCCCAGGGTAAAAATTCTTGTTTTGTCAATAGTATCTGATGAAGCTCTTATTTTTAAAGCAATAAAAGCCGGAGCAAAAGGGTTCCTTGCAAAGGATACAAGCAAAAATGAATTAATCGAAGCCATATATTCACTCCGTAACGGATATGATTTTTTCAGTTCATCCATTACCAGTATTTTATTAAACCAGTATATTAATTCCATCAAATCGGATAAACAGCAGGAGAAGAGGAACAAGTACAACCTGAGCGCAAGAGAGCTGGAAATAATAAAACTATGGGGAAGCAGCTATACGAATAAGGAAATTGCTGACAAACTTTTTATCAGTGTACGGACTGTCGAATCTCATAAGAATCATGTAATGCAGAAACTTAACATGAAGACTATCGTTGACCTGGTGAAGTTCGCACTTAAAAATAATATCATCGAGATATAAAACTATTCACAAAAAAGCTTTCCGAGAATCACTTAATTTTATAAGTAAAGCACGTAAATCTGCACTGTTTGAGCAGCTTAGCACATCCCTGTTGCAATAATTTTTATATTTTAGGTTCCGCAAAATTATAAGTACACAAATATTAAATATACTATTATGGAAAATATCCTAGATGTAAAAGTTGATGAATTTATGGCAAAGGTTATTGCCAAAAATCCGGGTGAATCGGAATTTCACCAGGCTGTTAAAGAGGTTATCGAGTCTGTAATGCCATTTATTGAAGAAAACCCGAAGTACAGGCATGCGAAGATTCTTGAAAGAATAGTTGAGCCTGAGAGGGTCATTATGTTCAGGGTGCCATGGCTGAATGATAAAGGAGAGATACAGGTAAACAGGGGATTCAGGATTCAAATGAACAGTGCTATTGGTCCCTATAAGGGAGGGTTGCGTTTCCATCCTACTGTAAATCTCGGCATTTTGAAGTTCCTGGCATTTGAACAGGTATTTAAGAACAGCCTTACCACACTTCCCATGGGTGGTGGTAAAGGGGGTTGCGATTTTGATCCCAAGGGTAAATCCGATAATGAGGTTATGCGGTTTTGCCAGAGCTTCATGACAGAATTATACAGGTATATAGGTCCCGACACGGATGTTCCTGCCGGAGATATTGGCGTTGGAGGCAGAGAAATAGGATTCATGTTCGGCCAGTACAAGAGGCTAAAAAACGAGTTTACAGGTGTGCTTACCGGTAAGGGCCTTGAGTGGGGAGGAAGCCTGATAAGACCTGAAGCTACCGGTTATGGCGCAGTTTACTTTGCTGAAGAGATGCTCAAAACAAGAGGCGAGACCTTCAAAGGTAAGATAGCAACGGTATCGGGTTCGGGAAATGTTGCACAATATTCAGTTGAAAAAGTAAATCAACTGGGGGGCAAGGTTGTAACATTATCTGATTCGGCCGGATATATTCATGACCCTGATGGAATAGATGAAGGAAAGCTGGCATATGTTATGGAACTGAAAAATATAAAGAGGGGCAGAATAAAAGAATATGCCGAAAAATACAAGGTAAAGTATTATGAAGGTGAGCGGCCTTGGAAAGTCAAGTGTGATGTTGCTCTGCCTTCAGCTACGCAGAACGAGATCAATGAGGAAGAAGCACAGATACTTGTCAAGAACGGCTGTTTTGTTGTGTCGGAAGGAGCAAATATGCCGTCTACGCCCGAAGCTGTTGAAGTATTCTTAAAGGCTAAGGTGTTGTTCGGACCTGGCAAAGCAGCTAATGCAGGTGGTGTTGCTGTATCGGGACTGGAAATGGCACAGAATTCCATGCGGCTGCCATGGACAAGGCAAGAGGTAGATGACAGGTTACATATGATCATGAAGAACATTCATGAGACCTGTGTAAAATACGGTAAAGACTCAACCGGATTTATCAACTATGTCAACGGGGCCAATATAGGAGGGTTTATTAAGGTGGCCGATGCCATGATTGCCCAGGGCTTAGTGTAATCATATCCGGCAGTTAAATAAGTCGTCTTGTGAGAAGCAGGGCGACTTATTTATTTATACGTATCTGAATAACTGACCAGTTTGATATTGCGCTGCCGGATAATACTCTTAATCTTTTCACCGGTAAGAGCATCTGTTACAGCCTGCCGGTAAATAGCCATCCTTATATCCGGATCATTTACTGTACCTTCAATACCTTGTGTTTCTTCATTGTTTAATACGGGGTGACAAATACACTCCCACAGTCCGTTTGCCAGGCTATTGATAGAATCGGCAAGGGCCTCTTCCTTTTCTTCCGGGGGCACGGCCCACAATTCAAATGATCCTGTTAATCCCCGGGG
>CAZOLY010000099.1:0-2653 GCA_964580815.1 uncultured Bacteroidales bacterium | reverse complement strand
TTTGCGGCATCCAGAAACCAGGGCCCCGGCACTATAACTTCAACCGTAGTAATTATCCCTTCCCTGTAACCTTTTATACATGCCATATTTGCAGAATGGCAAAATCCCATATCGTCAGCCCTGATAATGAGCCTTATATCATCCCTTTCGCCGGCACCAACAAAGATATTTGTTAATATCAGCATTGGTAAGATATTTAAAAATATAAGATATTTCATTTTTTCCTCCTTTCATATTAGGTTGCTCCCCCCGGATCTCAAACAGCTTCGATCGTTGAGGGAGGTTTTGGTGCTATATTGTATGTGACACTGACTATGCCGGGCACGTCGGTTATGATTTTAAGGGCAAGCTTCTTAAGGGTCTCAAACGGAAGTTTTGTTGGTTCTGCTGTTCGTGCGTCAACACTATCCCAGCAGCGAATTTCGATCTGCTGGCCAAAATCACGTTTGCCGTCGCGCATCCCCGTTACCCTGTCCTCATGAAGGATGGCCATATACTGAAATGCATTTGTATCTTTGAGCAATTGTTCTACAATAGTTGTTGCCTTGCGGACAGTCTCTATGCGTTCGCGGGTAACGGCGCCTATAACACGTGCAGAGAGGGCGGGTCCGGGGAATGGTATACGGTCAAACAGTTCAGGGGGAAGGCCGAGGGTTTTACCCACTTTTCTGACCCCGTCCTTGCGCAGCTCGATGAGAGGTTCGATAATATTATAGCCGAAAACTTCCAGGGGATCGATACCAAGCTGTTTAAAAACATTATGCTGCCTCTTTATTCCTGCAATGGTTTCATCGATATCTGTGAGAATAGTTCCCTGGAGAAGAAATTTTGCCCCGCTTTCCCTGACAATACGCCCAAACACATTTTTATAAAAGGTCTGTGTGATAGCCTCACGTTTCTCTTCGGGATCTGTAATGCCCTCCAGGGCAGAAAAAAACTCTTCACGTGCATCTACTATTTCAATATTAACGCCAAGGTCTTTGAATATTCCTGCAACCTGTATGGCTTCTCTTTCCCGCATCAGTCCGTTTTCAATAAATACGGTTTTCAGCTTGCTACCCAGGGCACGATGACCCAGTATGGTTACAGTAGATGAATCAATACCCCCGGAGAGAGCATTGATAGCTATCCCACCCATAACTGTTTCCCTGATCAGCTTAATTTTTTCATCGATAAATTTTTTGATGTCCAGTTCTTGCATAGTATTCATTTTAAGGATTAATTTTCATAGCATTAATGTAAGAAAAAAATAAAATAAAAAAAACTTTTTGGCTTGCTGAAAGTACATTTTTAGATCTCATAAATATAACTTCAAAATAAAATTTAAATAAGGGTAATTTAATTTGTGAAACCATTTGGTAAATTCTATAAAGATTTTTTTATTTGTGTAACCATACCTGAAAAAAACAATATCAAATAATCCGAAATAAATAAAATGCCAAAGCGACCTCAAATCAATAAAGTCCTGATAATCGGTTCCGGTCCGATCATTATAGGTCAGGCGTGCGAGTTTGACTATTCAGGCACCCAGGCTTGCAAGGCTCTGCATAAGCTGGGGTACAAGATTGTTCTTGTAAACTCCAATCCTGCAACAATTATGACCGATCCGGGCATGGCAGATGTAACTTATATTGAGCCGTTAAATGTGAGCAGTCTTGAAAACATTATTGCAAAAGAGCGTCCCGATGCCTTATTACCAAACCTGGGAGGTCAGACAGGTTTGAATCTATCCTCGGAACTATATAAAAAAGGTATACTTAAAAAATATGGAGTAGAAATTATCGGTGTTAACGTTGACGCTATAGAACGTGGTGAAGACCGCATAGCATTTAAAGAAACCATGAAAAAGCTGGGTATTGCTATGCCAAGGAGTAAGCCTGCACTAAGTGTTGAGGAAGCCGAAGTTATTGCCAATGAGCTGGGTTATCCTGTTGTTCTTCGTCCGGCTTATACTCTTGGCGGTACGGGGGGCGGACTGGTATACAACAAAGAGGAGTTGAGTATTATAGCTGCACGCGGTATTTCTGCCAGCATGGTCGGACAGGTGCTGGTTGAAGAGTCGGTGCTGGGATGGGAAGAGCTGGAGCTGGAAGTTGTCAGGGACGCAAAGAATAATATAATTACCGTCTGTTTTATTGAAAATGTTGATGCAATGGGCATTCATACAGGGGATTCATTCTGTACTGCACCAATGCTGACTATTGATCCGAAGCTGCAGGAGCAGCTTCAAAAATATTCATACGACATAGTTGAAGCTATAGGTGTTATAGGTGGCACGAACATCCAGTTTGCACATGATCCCAGGTCAGGAAGAGTAGTAGTTATTGAGATTAATCCGCGGACATCAAGGTCGTCAGCCCTGGCATCGAAAGCAACGGGTTTCCCTATTGCCCTTGTATCATCGATGCTCGCCGGGGGACTAAATCTTGATAACATTCCCTACTGGAGAGAGGGGACATTAGATAAATATACTCCTTCAGGAGATTATATTGTCGTAAAGTTTGCGCGCTGGGCATTTGAAAAATTCAAAAATATAGAGGACAAGCTGGGCACGCAGATGCGGGCGGTGGGTGAAGTAATGAGTATAGGAAAAACATACAAGGAAGCATTTCAGAAGTCAATAAGGTCTCTTGAAATCAACCGGTACGGACTG
>CAZOLY010000098.1:0-12222 GCA_964580815.1 uncultured Bacteroidales bacterium | reverse complement strand
TGATTTATAAAAAACTACCGCCTGTATGGCGGTTTAGTTCAACTAGTATATATACCTAACCTGGTTCAGTTTATTTCTTTGAGAGTTGAAATAGAACTGATGTTTGTTCTTAACTATTTTTATCAAAGTTATTAAAAATTAACATAATCTATTAAACTGCCAGTAACAGGAAAATTATCAACTATTTTAATTTAATCGTAATTTCCTTAAATATAAAATTATCGGTTCTTAATTATATTATTAATGGGATTTCTGAACCACTTTCTTATAAGAGCTTTAATATGTTTGGTTTATTTTGTTTAATTTTACCATCTAATTTAAAACAAACACAAAGGAAAAATAATTTTAGAGATGAGAAAGGTTTATACTATCGGTGAAACAGTACTTGATATTCTTTTCACTAATAATCAGCCATTTACAGCAAAAGCAGGAGGTGCCTGTCTGAATTGTGCAGTATCTCTTGGCAGGTTAAATGTGCCAACTTATTTCATTGGTGAATACGGACTGGATGAGGTCGGTAATTTTATAGATAATTTCCTGAAAAATAATAATGTCTCAACCGATTATGTATACAGGTACTATGATGGAAAATCAACTTTGGCCCTTGCTTTTTTAAATGAAAACTGTGATGCAAGCTACGATTTCTACAAGATATATCCTGAAAAGCGATTGAATATTAACTTCCCTGAAATTCAGCAGGATGATATTATTATTTTCGGATCAATTTATGCTATTACTCCTGAAGTAAGGCATAAATTAATAGAATTTATAAAACAGGGTAACAAGAAAAAAGCCATAGTAATTTATGATCCTAATTTCAGAAAACAACATCTTCATGATTTACCGAGGTTAAAACCGATGATCGTTGAAAATATTTCGCTGGCTAACATTATCAGGGGGTCAAATGAGGATTTTTCTTTTGTTTTCGGAGTCAAAAATGCCGATGAAGCATTTAATGAGATAAAAACCATGGCTCCGAACCTGCTCTATACTTCGGCTCATAAAGGAGTATTCTTGCGTACTTTGAAAACCAATGGCCAGTATAAGACCAAAGAGATTGAACCAAAAAGTACAATAGGGGCGGGAGATAGTTTTAATGCAGGCATAGCTTACTCCTTATATAAGAATGACATAAAATTCAAAGAGCTTAACAGCCTGGAAGAACCTGTGTGGGCCAAAATTATCGGAACCGCAATAGAATTTGCCACGCATGTATGCATGAACTATGATAATTATATTTCAAAGGATTTTGCCGAATCCTATAAGATTTGACAGTCATTATTAACTAAATAATCAGAGCCTGAGCTTTAATCTTTCTAATTTACCGGCTATAATATCAATTTCTTCTTTATTAAGCTTAAACTCTGCAGCTTTGATATTCTCATCAACCTGCCCGCTGTTTCGTAATCCGACGAGAACTGAAGTAATTCCCGGCTGCTGAATGGTCCAGTTAATGACCAGCTGGGCCATGGTTATGTTTCTTTCGCGTGCAAGAGGTTTTATACTGTCAAGGAAAGCATTTATCTCATCAAGATTTTTTCCTTTAAAGTACGGACTTTCCGACCTGTTATCGCCGGGCATGAATTTATGGTCAGGCGTTATCTTGCCCGTAAGCACGCCCCTTTCAAGGGGACTGTAAGCAAGAATGCTTACATTGTTTTCCAGGCAATAAGGTATAAGTTCTTTTTCAATATCTCTTTTTACCAGGCTATAGGGCACCTGGTCGGAACAGATTTCTGTCGTCAGGCTTGCAGTTTTCAACTGTCCTGCTGAAAAATTAGATACACCCGCAGCCCTCACTTTTCCATCAGAAATTAATTTGTTAATAACTTCCATACTTTCGTCAAGCGGAGTTGCAATATCAGGCCAGTGAATCTGGTAGAGATCTATGTAATCTGTGCCCAGTCTTTTTAAGCTTTGCTCACATTCGTAAATTATACTGTCTTTTCCTGCATATCTGTATATCGGACTGCTCTTCCCCCTGTGATCAACTATATCAAAATAGTAGCTTCCCTTTTTTAAATCCCATCTCAGCCCGTATTTGGTAAAAATCTGAACTTTATCACGCTTACCCTTTATTGCTTCTCCTACAATTCTTTCGCTTTCTCCAAATCCATAAACCGGAGCCGTATCTATCGATGTTATTCCGTAGTCTATTGCCTTATGTATGGCTTTTACTGACTGTGCCTTGTCAGCACCTCCCCAGAATAAACCTCCTGTAACCCAGGCTCCGAAAGTTATGGCAGATATCGGAACTTTACTTTTTGCCAGTTCTTTATATTCCATAACTGATAGTTAATGAATGATATTATCAATTTCTTTTATCTGTTCGGGAGTTAATTCCCTGATATCCTTCATCAATTCAGTTATAAGAGTCATTTTTGCTGAAGCTTCCAGTACTTCAACTTTACAGAATGCATCAAGCAGGGATTTTCCCAGGCATATTATACCATGGTTTTGCATCAAAATAACATTTGTATCAAGCGCTTTTTCCGATACAATGGTCGCCAGTGGTTGAGTTCCCATAAGAGCGTACCCTGCAACCTGCGGAGTACCCAGTAAATAATAGGCTTCTGCTATTAACCGGCAGTTAATTTTTTTATTCATTGCTGTAAAGCTTATTGAAACAGGAGGATGGGCATGCATAATTGCTTTAATGTCAGGCCTCTTCTTATAAATCGACAGGTGCATGCCTGTTTCCATACTCAGCTTAATGTCAGTTGTAATGTTTTTACCTCTTGTTGTAACAACTCCGGTTTGTCTGCCTTTTATTCTTGCCTTATCAAGTCCCGTAGGAGTAATTATAACAGTCAGGTCATCAAGCTTATAACTGATATTGCCGCCTGTGCTTGTTGTAAGGTTCTTTTTATACAACCGCCTCATAAAATAGGCTACTTCTTTTCTATATTTTTCCAGTTCGGAATCTTTCATTCGTTTAAATTTTAGTTCTTAATAATTCACACAATGGGTGTTTCATCAGGTTAATTATTTAGTATATCAATTATGAAACTATTCTTAAGTTTGATTTCCTGCAACCGGATTTCTAAACTTATAATATTTGCATCCATTTGCTATTAATAGTTATCAACTTTTAACAAAAATAGTAAAAATGCTCTTTCTCTGATTGTTTATATTTACCCATTACAAAATCAGTATATTTTTTTTCGCACACGATATTTTAGTACCTTTATATATATGTTAATATTATTTTCACTTAATAATATTATTGGGACTATATGAGATATAAAGAAGCCTCGTTTTATGAAAAGCTTAATGGAAAGGTAAACTGCAATTTATGTCCTCATAATTGTATAATTAAGGAAGGTAATACAGGTATTTGCAATGTCAGAAAAAACAGGGAGGGGCAGCTCGTAAGTGAGAATTTTGGAATTCTGTCAGCTGTAAATTATGATCCCATTGAAAAAAAACCATTATATCATTTTTTCCCCGGTTCGGTAATTTTATCAATAGGCAGTTTCGGATGCAATATGAAATGCAAATGTTGCCAGAACTGGCAGATATCGCAGGCAAGCGTGGAGAATTTATATGCGCGAAACAGCTATAACTCTGAAGATATCCTTAATCTTGCCAAATCAAGAAGTAAAAATATAGGTGTAGCATACACCTATAACGAGCCAACCGTCTGGTATGAGTTTATGATTGAAACAGCAATACTAATTCACGCGGCTGGATTAAAAAATGTTATAGTCTCTAACGGATTTATCAATGAAGAGCCACTGCTCGAATTGTTGAAATATATTGATGGATTTAATATTGATTTAAAAGCATTTAATGACAATTTTTATAGAGAGGTATCTTCAGCGAGGCTCGGACCTGTAAAGGATACTCTGAAAATCATTTCTGAACATAAAAAACATCTTGAAATAACGAATCTGGTTATACCTTCCCTGAATGACAACGAAAGTGAATTTAAGGAGATGGTGGATTGGATTTTTGAAGAGCTTGGTGCTGACACAGTATTACATCTTTCACGATATCATCCTATATACAAGATGAACATCGAAGCTACCAGTCCGGATACTCTTGAAAGACTATACAATATTGCTGCTGATAAACTGAACTATGTTTTTGTAGGTAATATTAATATTAAGGACTGCCAGGATACCAGATGCAGCAAATGCAAGAAGACTGTAATAAGAAGAACCGGATATTTTATTGAAAGGGCAGGAATTGACAAAAGCGGCAAATGTATATTCTGCGGAAACCAAATAGCTGTTACCTGATTGTTGCATTAATTGTACTATTCATTATATTTATGTAACTAACATATTTTCTATCCCTTTAATACAGGGCGATCCGTCATCAGCATTATCCAAACCTCATACTGTCGTCATTACAAGGGAAATAGCACAAAAGTACTTTGGCAATGAAGATCCTGTAGGTAAAATGATCAAAGTGAATAATGATACTACGTATTTTACCATAACAGGGATTATTGAAAAAGTGCCTGTAAATGCCCACTTTGAATTTGATTTGCTTGCTTCCTTCTCAACTCATGGCAGGGCAAACGATGATTTCTGGCTGTCAAACAGTTTTTATACTTATATCTTATTAAAAGAAGAGGCCTCGCCTGAAGAAGTAGAAGCAAAAATGCAATCGGTACTTGAAAAATATATAGGGCCTCAGCTGGAACAGGTTTTAGGTATTACCATCGAGGAATTTACTGCTGCAGGTAACCGCTACGGCCTGTATCTGCAGCCGCTTGAGGACATACACCTGAATCCTCGTATACAGCATGGGCTAAAACCGTCAAATGATAAAAAGTACATTTATATATTCGCATTGATTGCTTTCTTTATTATTCTCCTGGCCGCGATAAGATAAAGGTTTTCAGGCAGGAGATTGAAAAATACCCCGGTGTTATTAATTCAACGAACTCCACAAAAGCATATTGAAGATACATGGGATAAATTCACTGCAAACGATCCTTTTCAGTATTTCTTTCTTGATGAAGAGTTTAATAATATTTATCATGAGGAAAAAAGGACGGGTAAGCTGTCCCTGGGTTTTGCAGTGCTTTCTGTTTTTATTGCATTAATTATTGCATTTTTAACAGTATTTTATACCGTTTATATGGCGGCAAGCAAAAATCCGGTTAGGTCGCTCCAATATGAGTAAGATAAGACTAGCCAGGCAACAGGACCGGTTAAGCAACAGGACAGGCCTCATAAATCGTGGCTGGGATAATAAATCCCGCATTCTTTTCTTATCGCATCTAATACTTCCATTAGCTGGATGCTGAAAGCATGGCTCATCTTATTACTCTCAACCAGGCCTTGTTCAAGGCAGCACATTGCTTCGGCAGCTTCATACCCAAGCCCGCTGCCCGTATACCGGGGCTCTATTGTCTCGGTGTAACCATTTTGCATGATTATCGTAAGTTTTGTCGGCCTGTAAAATTCACTGCGCAATATAATCCTGCCTTCCTCTCCTATAATTTCCGCTTCTATGCCTGTTCTGGCAACAATACTGGAGAACAATACGGCAATCTGACCTTCGGTATACTTCATGGTAATACCACAGTTTTCATCTACCCCGGTGGGGCCAATGTTAGCTACGGCCTTTATTAAAGAAGGTTTACCCAGGAGCAGGAGTGAAAGAAAAACAGGATATATTCCCACATCAAGCAAAGATCCTCCTCCCAGCTTGTTATTAAAAAGCCTGTTATTAATATCTTTTGGTGCTCTAAATCCAAAATCAGCCCTTATAAATTGAATGTTGCCAATAACTTTTTCTTTAAGCAGATCCAGGACTTTGTCAATAGATGGCAGGAACCTTGTCCACATAGCCTCCATGAGGAAAGTATTATTAGCTTCCGAGAGGTACACCATCTTCTTTACTTCAGCAGAGTTTATAGCAAGCGGCTTTTCACAAAGAACGGCAATTTTATTATTAAGGCACATGGCAGTATTTTCAAAGTGGAGGGAGTGAGGTGTAGCTATATATATTAAATCTATATTCTTATTATTTAATATATCCTCATAACAGCCGTATGTATAAGCTGCACCGTGTTTTGCTGCAAATAAATCAGCTTTTTGCTTATTCCGCGAGGCTACAGCAAATAAATTGGCATTTGCCAGTAATTTGAGGTCACTGGCAAATTTTTCAGCAATATTTCCCAGTCCGATTATGCCCCAGTTAAAGATACGGCTCATTTATTTAAGTATTGCGTCAATTGATTTCAGCTCCTGAGGATCAAATTTTAAATTATTTAATGAATTCAGATTATCATTTAATTGATCAACTGAACTGATCCCAACGAGCACCGAAGTAATTCTCTTATCCCTCAATATCCAGGCAATGGCCATTTGTGCCAATGACTGGTTCCTTGTTTTTGCCAATTCATCGAGTTTCCTGATCTTATTTATTTTCTCCCCTGTCACTTCTTTTTTTTGAAGAAATCCATGAGGCTTGGCAGCTCTTGATCCTTCAGGTATGCCATGAAGATATTTATTAGTAAGCAGACCCTGTGCAAGGGGTGAGAATGCTATTGACCCGATCCCTTCCTCCTCCAGAACATCAAGTAATTTTTCTTCAGCCTCTCTCACAAACATAGAATATTTGGGCTGGTGAATAAGGCAGGGTGTACCTGATTCTCTCAAAATCATGGCAGCTTTTCTTGTCTGTTCCGGATTGTAGTTAGAGATGCCGGCATATAATGCTTTTCCCTGTTTAACAGCGTGATCAAGCGCACTCATTGTCTCCTCAAGGGGAGTGTCAGGATCTGGCCGGTGTGAGTAAAATATATCAACATAATCAATCCGCATCCTTTTCAGACTCTGATCAAGACTGGCAAGCAAATATTTTCTTGAACCCCATTCCCCATATGGGCCATTCCACATCTTATATCCTGCTTTGGTAGAAATGATTAATTCATCCCTGTAATTTTTCAGGTCATTATTTAAAATAACTCCGAAATTTTTTTCGGCTGAACCCGGAGGAGGCCCGTAATTATTTGCCAGGTCAAAGTGGGTGATGCCTGAATCGAATGCGCTTAATAAAATTTGTCTTGAATTTTCAAAATTATCAACATCGCCAAAATTATGCCATAATCCTAAAGATATAGCCGGCAGTTTAAGACCGCTTTTCCCACAATAATTGTAAATCATGGATGTATAACGTTCACTGGAAGGTACATAATTCATATTCATAAGGTTTTATTATTTGTTTCTTCGAATAATAATATTTTGTAATAATTCTGTAAAAATTAATAATTGTGAAAAGTTTATGGAAGATGTTCATTTTTTTCTTTATTAAAGATAATATAATAGTAAAAATTAATGTAATTTAGTTCGTAAGATAATTTCAGTTGATAAATTTATTACTTGTAAATAATTAAATATTAACTAATTTGATTGAAAATTATTGTTATTATGGAAGTATTAGATATAAGAGGTACTACTGATACCCCCAAAGTTTTATTTGATCCAGATAATAATATTTTTGAAATTTCAGGACGTTCTTTACCGGAAGATGTGATCACATTTTATCAACCTGTAATAGACTGGCTTGATGATTATAAAATAATTCCCAATAAAAAAACCGAATTTGTTTTCAAATACATATACTTTAATACTGCCACTTCCAAATTAATACAGGATATTCTTTTACGCCTTGAACAGATTCATGAAACCGGCAATGAAGTTAAAGTAGTATGGTATTATGAAGAAGATGATGAAGATATGTATGATTTGGGAGAAGAGTTTAAGGAAAATGTTGATATTCCTTTTGAGATAGTTGAGTATTAATACCTATTTATTTATTCGCCTGATTTCATTTGTCCCTCCTTTTTAAGTATCCATTTATAACCCTTGGGGGCACAACTTATTTTTTTGTATCAAATGTTGATAGTTTTGATTTATATGTTGAAAACTTGAAATGTTCAACCATATTTCATATTCCTCTATGATATACTTTGGCATAATATTTTGCAGATAAGCCCGGGTTAACGTAGGGTTAGACAAAAAAATAAATATTCAGGAAACCATTTTGCGGATTTTGACGTTTAATTATATAACTGTATCTTAAATTTTTAAATATGATCAATCATAACAAAACCTCGTTTTTTGGCGGCTCAAAATCTGATTTTAATAAACTTAAATTAGGATTGAACTGGGCTCCTGATAAGAAGAATGAATTACAGGTTAAGTTCAATAAGTTGAGGATGTTATTAACTAATTTCTTAAGAACACCTACTCATTTCAGGATTGATAATAATACGAAATACCGCATTTTTTGAATATTATAATTATCTTAAATTAACAGACCGGTAAAAATCCCTGCAAGTATTGACAGGGTTTTTTTATTTCATTATTGTAGAAAAAAGAATCAGTTCAAATTTGGTTCTGCCTTTAATTCATGTTAGCTTTGCGGGAAAGAATAAAAAAATGAGTGATTACAATGATTTAAAAAGTCCTTCTATATTTATTGGCAGGCAGGGTAGTGGCATGATAAGCTTCGGCTCGGGACAGCCGGATCTGCCGCCTCCCCGGGAGGTGACCGAAGGATTAAGTATCAGATTTGACTTAAGATATGGATTGATTCAGGGAGAGCTCAGTCTGAGAAAATCACTTTCACATGAATATCCTGCTTCTACGGCTGACAACTTTATAATTACCAACGGGGCCTCAGAAGCCCTGGATTTAATTTTCAGGGCCATGGGTGGTGGAAAAGTATTATTGCCAAGGCCCTATTATTATTCATACCCGCATATTGTACGTTATGCCGGCATGGAACCTGTATATACGGAATTAAAAGATGGCAGGATAGTCATGGATGATTTCAGGAAAAAGATTAAAGACTGCAGGGCTGTTCTTATCAATTCACCATCCAATCCGACAGGAAGGATAGAACAAATTGAAACGCTGAAAGAAATTGAAGATATAACAGGAAATAAGAATATATATATTGTATCTGATGAGGTTTATAAAGATTTGATATATGAAAGGGAGAACTACCACATTAAAGGGAATCATGTCATTACTGTAAATTCTTTTTCCAAGACGTATGCTATGTGCGGGGTGCGTGTAGGTTATTTGTGGAGCAGTGATCAGGACATTGTAAACAAAGCCATTGAAATAAAGACTCACACTTCGATGAATACCAGCCTTATGGCCCAGGATATGGCATTAAGTGCAATGACAACGCCAAAGACTTATATACAGCAACAGCAGCAGATTTGGCGTGCCAGGAGAGACCTTATCTTCAAAGGATTATGTGATTTGGGATTTAATTTGTGGAAGCCTGAAGGAGCATTTTACGTATTCCCCGAGTTTGCTAATCCCGTTAAACTTGTATGGGACCTCTATACAAAATATAAGGTCATTATATATCTTGGCGAATGGTTCGGATCGC
This sequence comes from uncultured Bacteroidales bacterium, assembly GCA_964580815.1. Classification (GTDB taxonomy): domain Bacteria; phylum Bacteroidota; class Bacteroidia; order Bacteroidales; family UBA10428. The sequence continues at coordinate 2,847 of CAZOLY010000098.1, read as the reverse complement.
CTGACAGAATAAGGTTAAGCTATGCACTTGACTCCAAAGAAATTGAAGAAGGATTAAACAGGATTGAATCTGCACTGAAGAAGGAGAAATATAGATAGCGCCCCGGCAAACAACTTCAAAACGGCAACCGGCGGCATGAAGCGGCCGCGTATGGAGTTAACGGTATTTATCAGGCTGCCTTATCGACTCATAAACAACCTGTTGAATCTTAGTTCTTATATTAAGCTCAATCAGTTTATTATTGACAGCATCAGGATAGACCCGATTTGAAAGAAATATGTAAACAATCTTATATTCGGGGTCAACCCATGCTATTGTACCTGTAAATCCGGTATGGCCATAGCTGTCTGCTGATACACCATTGAATGAAGGGCCTGATTTTGTGGTGTCGGTTTCAGGTTTGTCAAAACCCAGCCCTCTTCTGTTGCCATTTTTGCATTCCTGGCATGAACTGAAATAATTTACGGTTTTTTCCTTAAAAAATCTTTCACCTCCATATGTACCCCCGTTAAGATACATTTGCATAAGCTTGGCAAGATCATTGGCATTTGAGAATAATCCGGCATGGCCGCAAATGCCGCCCAGCATTGCTGCTCCCGGATCGTGGACATAACCATGCAACAATTGCTTTCGGAATACAAGATCGTCTTCGGTTGGTACGATGTGCTCTTTGGAATATCTTTGCGTCGGACAGAAACCCAGGGAATGCGCACCAAGGGGCTTATAAAACATGGAATCAATATAGTTGCTGAATCCTGATTTGAACTTGTCGTTGATGATCCTGTAAAGCAAATAAAACCCGAGATCACTGTATTTATAGCCTTCTGTGCCGTTTAATTCTGACCTGGCAATGATATCATAAATAGAGTCGACAAAAAACTTATTCATATACAGGTTTTCGGCTACCTGAACAGGATACTCCTCTGAATATTCTTTTGCATAATATCCGTTTTTATATTTCAGGTGCTTGTTTGCAAAATAGTTGGGCCCTATTTGTATAGGATATGTGTAAGAGAATTTGTTACTCGCATATTTCTGGTCCGGATAAACTGGCTCGAGTGTTGAAATATAAAAGGGTATCCACGGTTTTAACCGTGACTTATGCAAGAGGATGTCTCTTATTGATATGTCTTTTTTATCGGTAGTATCAAGATACGGAAGGTAAGTTGAAAGCTTGTCATCAAGGTTTATTGTTCCCTGTTCATGCATTTGCATAATAACAGGAATAGTAGCCGCTATCTTGGTTATTGAGGCCAGATCATACAAATCATCATTGCATACTTTCTGCCTGTGCGAGTATGTATGATATCCAAATGATTTCTGGTATATTACCTTGCCTTCTCTGGCCACAAGGATCTGGCAGCCTGGCATCACTTCTTTATTAATTGCGTCCGTTGCTATAGAGTCAATCTTCATCAAATGAACTTCATCGATATTTGCTTCGACAGGGATAGTGTATTTTAACCTCAGGCTGCTTTCGGTTTTCATGCTGCTTCCTGCAGGGAAATCTTTGTTAACGGTAACAGGCAATGAACCCTCTGCAGGAATAGCTCCAAAAATAAGCTGTGCTGATAAGCTCTGTGTTATGTCAGTGTCTTCATATGATATAATAAGCCCTTTGATATTTTTCAGGTTTTTAAAGCCGGATAATACATAGGGATTGGCAGGTACATTCAGAATGAGGTTACATTTGTCCGATAAACTGTCAATAAACTCTATTGTATTCTGAGATATTCCGTAATTTTTTGAGACACGCATGTTAGTATTGTGAATACTTACTATAATGAGATTATTGTCGTTCAATACACTTTGTAACTGGCTCAGGGAGGGATTTTCATCAGTACAAATTTTATCTGTTTCAGTATAAAGCTCTAATGTGTTTTGAAATATATTAGGTTTCTCACAACCTAAAGCAATAGATACAATCTTTAAAGTGTCGAGTCTTTTTAAAGGAATTATATCATTCCTGTTACTTAATAACGTCAGTGAAGATTCCACAAGTTTTCTTTGAAGCAAAATGAATTCAGGAAGATTTAAATTCTTATTAAGATCAGCAAGTTCAGCAGGTTTATAGTCACTTAATCCTACCCAGTATTTAGCCGCCAGAATTTTTTTACATTTATCATCAATTTCTTTCTGGGAGATATTACCCCTTCTGATCTCTTTTTGTATCAGTGCTATTGTTTTTGGTACATCATAGGGCATAAGCAAAATATCATTTCCTGCAATAATGGCTTTAACATTAGCTTCTTCCGGACTAAAATATTTGTTAATACCACCCATGTTCATGGCGTCTGTAAAGATCAGTCCCTTAAATCCGAGTTCATTTTTTAGTAAGCCGGTAACAACATTCCGGGATAATGATGCGGCAGTTTTAGGATCATCTTCAAGGGCAGGCACACTGAGATGGGCGGTCATTACTCCGCCAAGGCCGCTGTTAATCAATTCTTTAAAGGGGAAAAGCTCAATGCTGTCCAGTCTTTCTCTTGAATGTGGAATAAGGGGCAGCGTTAAGTGGGAATCTTCATCAGTGTCACCATGGCCGGGGAAGTGTTTTGCAACAGCCAGAATGTTGTTATCCTGCATTCCCTTCATATAAAGCAAACCTTTCCGTGTGACATTAGCCCTGTCTTCACCAAATGAGCGCATATTGATAACCGGATTGCGGGGGTTATTATTTACGTCAATAACAGGAGCAAAATTTATGTGTGTGCCAAGTAATTTAAGTTGTTTTGCAATGTGGACTCCCATATCGTAAATAAGCTTTTCATCTTTTACTGCCCCCAGCATCATTGCGTATGGATATTTAATAGTTCTGTCAAGGCGCATTGCAAGGCCCCATTCTGC
>CAZOLY010000097.1:0-12304 GCA_964580815.1 uncultured Bacteroidales bacterium | reverse complement strand
ATTTCTGCGAGGGATATCTTAATTTATATAAGGAATGCGGATTGCTTAAAATAAAGAAAATTATACGTGATTTTGAACCTGCCATGAATGAACATGGAATAGGTACGATATCTGAAATTTATGACGGGGATCCTCCTCATTACCCAAAAGGTGCCATATCACAAGCATGGAGTGTAGCGGCCCTTTTAAGAATAATTGATAAAGTAGAAAATTTTTCCGTGGATAAAAAGTAATTAAATAATTATGAACCTTAAATACAGACTTATTTTAAAATGAAAGTGTTAATGTTTGGATGGGAATTTCCCCCACACATTTCGGGAGGTTTGGGTACTGCCTGTTACGGGCTGACAAAAGGATTGTCCAAGTTTGAGGACCTCCAAACTCTTTTTGTCATTCCTAAGGCCTATGGAGATGAGGATCAAAGTAATGTTAATATACTGAATGCAGGAGATATAACTTTTGGCAAGCGTATAATAAATTATGAGGGGTTTTTCAAAAGAATAAATTTTATTGAAGTCGAATCCAATATCATACCATATACAAGTCCTGAAGAATATGAAAGATTAATTTCAGATTACAGAACTTCAAAAAAGAAGTTAATAAGTACAACTTTTTCAGGCAAACTAAGTTTTTCAGGGGGGTACGGGTCAAATCTTTTTCAGGAAATAGCATATTATGCTGCTGTTGCGTCAATTATTGGTGTGTCATACGACTTTGATGTTATTCATGCACATGACTGGCTGACTTTTCCTGCAGGTGCAGCGGCAAAGCAGGTTTCAGGAAAACCTTTGGTAATACATGTTCATGCAACGGAGTTTGACCGCAGCGGGGGAGATATAAATCCTGTTGTCTACCAGATAGAGAAGAACGGGATGGAAGTAGCAGATAAGATTATTGCTGTCAGCAACCTTACACGAAATGCAATAATTGAGAAATATGATATAGATCCTGATAAGGTAGTTACCGTATATAATGCTGTTGAGCCCCTTACTGAAAAATATTATAATCTTAATAAAAAATACCAGGATAAGATTGTGACTTTCCTGGGTAGAATAACTTTACAGAAAGGCCCTGGCTATTTTATTGAAGCAGCATATAATGTATTAAAGCGCAGGGATGATGTCAGGTTTGTGATGGGAGGAAGCGGGGAATTATTGAACAGAATGATTACAAGAGTAGCGGCATTAAGAATTGGTGACAAGTTTCATTTTACAGGCTTTCTTAAAGGAGATTATGTTTACCAGTTATATTCTTTAAGTGATGTTTATGTAATGCCTTCTGTATCGGAACCCTTTGGTATATCTCCACTTGAAGCTTTGCAGTCGAATGTTCCTGTAATTATCTCGCGGCAGTCAGGAGTATCCGAAATTCTCAGGCATGCCATAAAAATTGATTTCTGGGATATTCATGCTATGGCCGATGCAATTTATGGAATTTTAAGCTATGAAGGCCTGCCTAAGATGTTTGCTAAGTATGCAAAAGAAGAAGTAGACAGCCTGAAGTGGGAAAACACTGCTTACAATGTTAAGCAGATATATGAATCATTAGTTAAATTGTAATATTGAATTTTATTATTATATAATGAGAAAAATTTGTTTATACTTTCAGGTACATCAGCCATTCAGATATAAAAGATATAGATTCTTTGATATCGGAAATGATCATTATTATTATGATGACTTTATGAATGAGTCGATCTTGAGAAAAGTAGCTGACAGATGTTATCTGCCGGCAAATAAAATAATACTCGATATTATTAAAGAGTATGGATCCAAATTCAAGGTGACATTTTCATTAACAGGCATCGTATTGGACCAGTTTGAGCTGTATGCACCCGATGTGATCGAAAGTTTTAAGAAACTGGCCGAGACAGGATGTGTTGAGTTCCTGGCAGAGACCTATTCACATTCGCTTGTTGCATTAAAAGACAATGAAGAATTCAAAAAACAGGTAAAGGAACATACAGATAAGATAAAGCATTATTTTAACCAGGAACCCGATGTGTTCAGAAATACTGAATTGATATACTCTGATGAGATAGGGGCAAAGGTATATGAAATGGGATTTAAGGCTATGCTGACTGAAGGTGCAAAACATATACTCGGGTGGAAAAGCCCGAATTATCTGTACTATAATGCAATAAATCCCAGGCTCAAGGTGTTGCTCAAGAATTTTAAACTTAGTGATGATATTGCATTCAGATTTTCTAACAAGGGATGGTCAGAGTACCCGCTTACCGCTGAAAAGTACGCCAGCTGGTTAAATAAGCTTCATAAGAAGGAGGAAATAGTGAATATTTTTATGGATTATGAGACTTTTGGAGAACATCAATGGATGGATAGCGGTATTTTTAATTTTCTGAAGGCATTACCAAAAATGTTATTTAAATATTCAGACTTCTTATTCAGCACTCCTTCGGAAGTAGCAGATGAGCTTCAGGCTGTTGCCAAGGTTGATGTAGCATACCCTATTTCGTGGGCTGACGAAGAAAGAGATCTGACAGCATGGCTGGGTAATGAGCTCCAGGTGGATGCCTTTGATAAATTGTACTCATTAACCGGCAGAGTTAATAAATGTGATGATCCGGTGATAATCAAAGATTGGAAATATCTGCAGGCAAGCGATCATTTCTATTATATGTCTACAAAGTTTTTTTCCGATGGAGAAGTTCATGCTTATTTTAATCCGTATGAATCACCATATGATGCTTATATCAATTATATGAATATTCTGAGCGATTTTATCATGAGACTTAATGCAGCAGTGCCTGAGACGGGCAAGGATAAGGAATTATCAAATTTAACAGGGATAATTACCGAAAAAGATATGCTAATTAAGAAATATGAAGCTGAGATAAAGAAACTCAAAGCTGCCAGGAGTCCGCATAAATACAAACCATCAAAACAACCGCAGGAAAAAAAACCTTCCGGGAAGGTAGCGGGGAAAGCCATAAACAAACCTTCCGTGAAAAACCAGGTGAAATAATAAAATGTTACTTATTTAACTCCTCAAGGAACTCAAAACTACTTATTAATATAGATCGAATATGACAGAGAAATTATTAATTCCGGATTACTTGTTTGAAGTGAGCTGGGAAGTCTGTAACAAGGTGGGGGGTATACATACGGTTGTTGCGACTAAAGCAATTACACTGGTTGAAAAGTTTGGAGAGAATTATATTGTTATCGGACCTGATATTATCAGGGATGAGGCGGGCAATTCGGAATTCAGGGAAGATACCAGTTATTTCAGAGCGTGGAAAAGAGAGGCATTATCTGAAGGACTAAGAGTTAAAATCGGGCACTGGGAAATTAATGGAGCTCCTCTGGCTATAATCATTGATTTTTCACAGTGGATAAATAATAAGGACAAAATATTCAGTGATTTTTGGGAAAAATATAAACTGAATTCTTTGTCAGGACAATGGGATTATATTGAACCTGCAATTTTCGGATATGTTGCAGGAAAGGTAATAGAAAGTTTCATCAAATACAATCTAAAAACAGATGACAGAATAGTTGCACAGTTTCACGAATGGATGACTGGCACGGGGATATTATACTTAAAAAGTGCCTTACCCCAGGTAGCAACTGTTTTTACTACTCATGCCACTGTTATCGGCAGGTGTTTGGCAGGCAATAGGCGCCCCTTATATAAAAACCTTAAAGACTATAATCCTGCTGATGTTGCTAAAGAATTTAATATAATATCGAAACAATCGCTTGAAGAATTGTCTGCACAAAACGCTGATGCGTTCACCACAGTGAGTGAAATTACTGCGAGAGAATGCAGCCATTTTTTGCGGCGTAATGTCGATTTCCTTACACCAAACGGATTTGAAGAGTCAATTATACCTAAAGAAGTTGAGTTTAACAAAAAACGCGAACATGCCAGAAAAAAATTAATTAGAGTATCAGAAATATTACTGAATACCAGATTTTCGAAAGACACTTTCCTCGTAGCCACCAGCGGCAGGTATGAATTCAGAAACAAGGGTATTGACCTGTTCATTGATTCGCTCGGAAAACTAAATCAGAAGGATGATCTTGGCGGAAACATTGTGGCATTTATTCTTATTCCTGCTAATCACTATGGACCAAGAAAAGATTTGTTAAGAAAGCTCAGTGAAGATAATGTTGAATTATCTGATTCAAGATACCTGACTCATAACCTCCATGATGCCGACTGGGATCCTATACTTAAACGGATAAAAGCAGCAGGATTAAAAAATGAGGCAAAAGATAAGGTTAAAGTTATTTTTGTACCATCCTATCTTAACGGCAATGATGGTATTTTTGATATGCCCTACTATGATATTTTAATAGGTTTTGACTTGACGGTCTTTCCTTCTTATTATGAACCCTGGGGATATACACCACTGGAAAGCCTGGCATTTTCGGTTCCAACTGTTACTACATCATTATCGGGATTTGGCCTTTGGGCACAGAAGGAATACGAACAAAAGTGTGATTGTATAGAAATAATAGAACGTACTGATGATAATGATGAGCAGGTAACTGAAAATATAGTAAATGATATTTTTACGATATATAATTTTAAAGATGAGGATATAAAAAGTATTAAGGAAAAATGCTATGCTATTTCTCTTACAGCTTTGTGGGGCAGCCTGATTGACTATTATGAAAAGACTTATGATCTGGCACTGTCAAAGGTCAGCAAGCGTGTTGATTTGTTTGTTGAGATAGAACAGAAACAAGTGGAGCGCGTTCATGAATATGTTAAACCAAAGGTAAATGAGCCAATATGGAAGAGAATTATCGTCAAATCCAAACTTCCTGAAAAACTTAATTATTTAAACGAGCTTACAAGGAATCTATGGTGGACATGGGACGACGATGCCCAGAGCTTGTTTGAAGAAATTAGTCCCGCTATATGGCAGGCTTGTGAACAAAATCCGGCCATTCTTTTTGAGCAGGTTGCCTATGACAGACTGGTTGAATTAAGCAATGATGAAGCCTATATACGTAAACTTGAAGATGTATTCAAAAGATTTCAGAATTACGTTTCTGAGAAATACAACAGGAAACAGCCAAAGATAGCGTATTTTAGTATGGAATACGGGATTCACAATTCGTTGAAATTGTATTCAGGAGGTCTGGGAATACTTGCCGGCGACTACCTTAAGGAAGCAAGCGACTCAAAAATAGACATTGTCGGAATAGGCCTGCTTTACAGGTATGGCTATTTTTCGCAATTTATTACTACAAAGGGCGATCAGCAAATTAATAATGAATATCAGCATTTCTCAAAACTTCCGGTTACACCACAGCGTGATGAGAACGGGGACTTTCTGATAATAAAAATTGTCTTACCTGGAAGAGTTATGCATGCCAGGATATGGGAGTTAAATGTTGGCAGGATAAAAATATATTTACTTGATACTGATTTCGAAGCTAATATTCCTGAGGACAGATCTGTTACGCATCATTTATATGGCGGCAATACGGAGAATCGTTTGAAGCAGGAGTTGCTGCTTGGCATAGGAGGAGTAAGGGCAATGGATGCACTGGGCATTGAACCTGATTTATACCATAGTAATGAAGGTCATAGCGCTTTTATCGGACTTGAAAGGATGAGAAAGTTAATTCAGATTGAAAAGCTTGACTTTTATGAGGCCCAGGAACTGGTGAGAGGTTCTACTTTATTTACAACACATACACCTGTCCCTGCGGGGCATGACGAATTTGATGAGGATCTTCTCAGGAGATATATCGGGCATTATCCCGAACGTTTAAAAATAAGATGGGATGAACTAATGGCCCTGGGACGTGCAAATCCGAATAACTGGAATGAGAAGTTTAATATGAGCCACCTGGCGGCCAGGCTTGCTGCAGATGTTAACGGGGTAAGCATGATACATTGTTCTGTGACGCAGGAAATCTTTGCCAAACTCTGGCCCGGCTATCTTCCTGAAGAACTGCATATAGGTTATGTAACTAACGGAGTACACTATCCTACATGGACAGCCAGGGAATGGAAAATAATACATAATGAGAACTTCGGGGATGATTTCTTAAATGTTCATAACGGCGATAACCTGTGGGCAAAAATATATGATGTTCCCGATAAGGTCATATGGGAAACGAAACAGCAGCTTAGGAGCAAGCTTATAAATAATATCAGGGAAAGGTTCAAGGAAAACTGGATAAAGAGGCATGAAGATCCAAAGCAGATAATCGCTATAAATGATACTTTATCGGAAAAGGCTTTGACGGTTTGTTTTGCCAGAAGATTTGCAACCTATAAAAGAGCTCACCTCCTGTTCAGAAATCTTGACAGGCTGGCAAAATTGCTGAATATCCCGAATAAGCCTGTACAGTTCATTTATGCAGGTAAGGCACATCCAAATGACAGGGCGGGACAGGATATAATAAAAATGATTGTGGATATATCAAAAAGACCTGAATTTTTAGGTAAGATACTTTTCCTTCAGAATTATGACATGGCACTTGCAAAATCACTTATACAAGGCGCTGATGTATGGTTAAATACACCCACCCGGCCACTGGAAGCTTCAGGGACAAGTGGTGAAAAGGCAGTTTTAAACGGTACTTTGCATTTCAGCGTTCTTGATGGATGGTGGGTGGAGGGTTATCAGCCTGAAGCAGGCTGGGCACTCACTAATGCCAGAACCTATGAAGACCAGGTGTTCCAGGATGATCTTGATGCGGAAATAATATATAGCATATTTGAACATGAAGTTATACCTGATTTTTATAATCGCAATAAAGCGGGTATACCTTCTGAATGGGTTAATATGATTAAAAACTCTGTAGCAAAAGTAGCACCGAAATTCACAACAAGGCGAATGATTAGTGATTATATAGAAAGGTATTATAGTGAGATGTATGAGCGTACAAATCTAATATCTAAAAATGACTATGAAAAGACTATAGAGATATCATCATGGAAGAAGCGAATAGCCAAAGCATGGAATAATATTGAAGTTTTGGAAGTGAATTTTTTTGATAAAACTACTGAAATTTTTCAAATGGGTCAGAAATACAGGGCAAATGTAACTCTGGATCTCAAAGAAATACATCCGGACAATATTGGAGTTGAGTTAATTGTTTCGGAGGATTATGAACGTCTAATTACAAGGCAGGAATTCAACCTGGAAAAAACTGAAGGAACTAAAGCATACTACAGTGTTGATGTAATGATTAATCAGCCGGGTACTTTTACTTATGGCATCAGGATGTTCCCGAAACATGATCTGTTGGCACACAGGCAGGATATTGACTTTTTAAGATGGATTTAAATTAATTATAATATCTTTAATTCAGGGTAAAGTATATTCTTCAAGCTTCCCAAGGCAATTAATATCTTCACAATTCAGGGAAATTAATCTGTATTGCAAAGTATTGTCTGTCATGACATCAACAACCACGAAATTATCACCAATTCCCTCACCCATACCACTGGCTATAAAAGTTATATTATCGTATCTGTCATACATAAAATCGGCACTCCATGCCGCTGCACCAACATCACCGGCAAACATAACCACATTACAGGACAGATTATTAAATAATGGTTCAACGGCACTCCAGAAGTTTATCGAATCAGATCTGCCTTCAAATGAGTTTGGCTTGACATTCCTGTACCTGTTGTCATTGCTCCACCACAATAGCTGATGAAAGAAAACAAACACATTCATTACATCAGTATTAATTCCCGACAATTCCTGTTTAAGAAATTCTGATTGATCTCCTGCAATATTCCAGCCATCAATGTTAGGATCCAGTATAATAAACAAATCATTCTTATAAGTAAAGTCAAAGTAAGTTTCTCCATATCTTTCAATGAACAATTCCCTATTTTTATTGTCATGATTTCCCAAGGCAAAATAAACAGGAATAGCCAGCCCGGTAATATCTTTATCAATTTTATCCCATTCTTCCTCAGTACCCCTTCGTACAATATCCCCTGTAAATACTCCGAATTTTATCATACTGTCATTTTTTATATAATCGAATTTTTCCTTAAAAGGGGGGTATAGTCCTGATTGCATTATTTGGGGATTACCGTATACATGTCCGGCAACAAAAAATGAATAATTAATTCCTGTATATTCAATATCAGCATTTTCTTTCCCTTCACATGAAACTAATAAACAAGTTAATATTAACAAGTGATACTTCATTTAAAATAGTTAATTAATGTAAAGTATATTAGCTGCCTTTTTTATAATTTCCTCGTATTAATTTGTCATCTATATAGATTCATAAATTGTCTAATTAACCTGGCGATTAATAAAACTTTTTGGCCAGCTTTGTGTGAGTCCCTTGTATCGGGGTGTCATCAATATATAATATTGAACCTTTTTCTATCATATAGCCGGTAAAAATATTTTTCAAAGTATTGTTATCTGAGTATATCCCTGCCTCTCCATATTCGGCTTTTTTCATGAGAGCAATAAAACTGTAATTAGAGTCAGATATGATGGAATTCGATATTGTCAGCTTACTCAAATCTTTTGAAGCAACCGCCACATTTGCCTTCTTAATCTTAACATTTTTAACTGTTAATTCAGATTTTTCACCGCAGCTTATTCCTTTATCACCCGCATTGATTATTTCGCAATTATCTATAGTTGCTTTGCTCCCCGAGAAGTCTATGGCATCATTAGCTATATCCCTGAATAGAGAATTCTTTAGGATTCCCTCCGAAAAGTCCGAATCAAAGGCATCTGAAAAAATATTGTCAAACGTACAGCCTGTTATAGCGAATACTGATCTTATAATATTAAGCGCATCTTCACACCGGTTGTTCCTGAATGTTACATTTGTTAAATCAACATCGGATTCATAAAAGTTTACAGCCCCTGTTAATTTCCAGCCATTATAATCAAGTGTGTTCAGCTGATCAAAAATAACATGTTCCAAAACTGACTTTTTCTGTGCCTGGAACACATTAAAGCCCATCGCAGTACCGTCGGATGATCTAATAATTACAGGCTTTTCCTCACTACCCCTTGCATAAACAGGGGAATAACATATAAAAATTGATTTGCCTGTAAAATTTAATTCTGCCCCGGCTTTGATAATCACAATATATCCCGCGGGTATAACCAAAGGTCTGGAGAAATTTAAGGCCCCCTCAATAATTATAGTATCAGAATTTATCTTTATTCCTGTATGATTTTCAATAATATAATTATTGCAGAGTTCCTGTGCAGGGGTATAATCATAGGGGAAATTCCACTGAAAAACAGGGACTGAAAATAATTCTTTTCTTTTACCGACCTTAAAAGTCAGGTTTTGTGCCAGATCAGGGCGGCTTATTTTCAAAGGATATTTTGGTGATTTTTCAGGAATAATGATGCTGTCAGTTACTTTACATGCAGTATCATTATTACTGAATCCGTATAATTGTAAGTCCTCCTGGCAGAAGTTATCAATATAGAAAACAGAATCTTCCGCATACCTGTTTCTGTATATTTTAATGAGATACGGAATAAAGTCATCAGGCAGATCTGTTTCAAATTCTGATTTTTTTACTTTTAGTTCGCCATAACCGGGCCGGGTTGTTATATTCCTTAATGTTTGTAAAAAATCGTTAATTCTTTTACAATTAGCTTTGTAAAGAGAGAAATCAAACTGATAATATTTAAATTCTTTTCCAACTAATTCATTCAGGCTATCACGCTCAGAAATGAATAAAAGATTCAATGAATCTATAAAATTATCTTTTGAATATTTATCCAGATAGTATATATATTGATCAACAAATTCTCTTTGCTCAAAAGGCAAATAAAGAACATTATCGATTTCTGATTTTATTCCGGATTTTTTATAATTACCAAGAACGATCTCAGGCAGGTCCAATATTATACTTCCCGATGTATATAAATCGAAGGCAATTGGTTCCAGCTTGCAGGTAACGGGATTATAATAAAACCTTATATTATGCCAGGCGAATCCATGGTAGGCTTTTGTAATATCAATTAATGCATAATACTTGGCAAGACTTTTGTCATCAAAGACTTCTGACAGGGGCCTTAAATCGTTTTTAAACTGGTATAATAAGTTCTGTGCTATAAGATACTCATTGTATAAAGTCTCATCTTTTACTGTCCTGTTCTTTTTAAAAGGCATTATATCTGCCGCATCAAATATCGGGACTTCATAATATTTATCATCGGAAAAGTAAAGTCTTTGAATCGTCCAGAAAACTTCTTCCGAGAATTTTAATATTGGCCCTTCTCTCCTGTTATTGGACTCGATCAGATGTTTATCAAAATGCTCTTCATACGCATAAATACCCAGGGATTTACCGTTAAAGATCACAGGTACAAATCCATACCTTGTTGTCAGAACGTCCTCAGATGCCAGTACTTTATGCGTAAACCATTCATAAAGAAATCCCCTTGATTCGGGAGTTTGCAGCGAGAAGCTTGTCATATTCTTCCATGAATGGTTATTACTCATCTTCACTCTGAGTGACCATTTCGGACCAATAAGGTGGTCCAGCCAGTCACCTTTCAGGCGGATGTCAGCTTTCATAGTATCTCTGCCATATATTAACTGTGCCTTGACATAATCATTATCTTCCGATTCCAGTATGCCATTTTTAAATGCCAGTTGGCGTTTCTTTTCAAGCTTTTCAAATGCTGCCTCATCTATATTAATTTGCAGGGCCAACTGTTCGAATGATGGATAAATTCTTTCCTGAAGCTTTTCAATTTTCAGATCTTTAAATATTATATTGCCAGGCCCTTTATTCCATACATATATTCTTAATTCACTGAAATTATAATAAGGAGGAATAAAAATATCGAGAGTCAGTAATTGCCATCCTGCAGAGTCAGTTAAATCAGGTATGTTCTGTGCGTTATAAAATCTATTGTCTCCAAATCCATCGGCTACCAATACTCCATCCTCATTATCTCCAAGCCTCCATACTGAAATGTGGTAGTAATCATTTTCCCTGAAGTCGTAAATAAAGTTGTTAAGTCCATAGGGATGCCTCTTGTCCAGTTTTGCCATGCTGTCCTGCAAGCTAAAGATATTATCGGGCAGGGCTTCATTATCTTCATATTCATATTTTTCATTTACAGGCACAAAATAATTTTCCCTCTGTTCAGTTTTTTTGTTATTATTTATCGTTTTATCCGCAATGGCATGATGTGAGCCATCTATGAATGCGTAAAAAATTATTGAACAAATCAATACAAGCAATATAATTTTATATTGTAATTCATTAATTCTTTTCATTACAATGATAATGTTTAAGTCTTCACAGTTTAAAATTCGGTTTTTTTCAATGCAATGCTAATAAAAATGTTCTTATGAAAAAAATATTAAAAATGTTGTTTTGTTAATATTTACCCTTATAATTTTAGGATTATTGGATTAAATAAAAAAATAAATAACAAACAATTCTTTATTTCTTTATTATATTAGTCCCTGAAAAACAGATTAAATCTTGCGAATAACAAGTCAATGATAACAGTCAGTTTTTCATAATAATATTCCTCAACATTGAGTGCGTCCCTTAAAAATGAAAAAAGTGCTTTTCATATTTGGTACCCGTCCTGAAGCAATAAAACTTGCACCTTTAATTATAGAATTTAGAAAACATAATACCTTCGATATTTTTACGTGCGTAACGGGACAGCATAAGGAGTTGATAGAGCAGGTTTTAAGGTTTTTCAATATAAAGCCTGATTTTAACCTTAAAATAATGCAGAAAAATCAAAGTCTGACTAACCTTACTGCAAAAGCACTAACAAGGATTAATAAAACACTGGATAAAGTAAATCCGGACCTTATATTTGTACAGGGTGATACTACTTCGGTATTGGCAGCGGCCCTTTGCGGCTTCTACAGGAAGATAAAAATAGCGCATATTGAAGCGGGTTTACGGACAAATAATAAATATTATCCTTTTCCTGAAGAGATAAACAGGAAATTTGCCGGCATTGTTAGTGATTTTCATTTTGCCCCGACATTAAACGCAAAGAAAAATCTGAATAAAGAAAATATTAATGATAATATCTGGATCGTTGGTAATACGGTTATTGACGCATTGTTTCTGACACTCAAAATTATTAATAACACCTATGAGAATAAATTATTTAAAAAATATAAAGACATAAATTTTAATAACCCAGTAATATTAGTAACATGTCACAGGAGAGAGAGCTTTGGACTCCCCTTCTCAGAGATATGCAGGGCTTTAGTCGAAATATCAGGGAACACGAATGTCGAAATTATATATCCTGTGCATCTTAATCCTAATATTAAGGAAGCAGCATATGAAAAACTATCAGGTATTC
>CAZOLY010000096.1:10796-12313 GCA_964580815.1 uncultured Bacteroidales bacterium | reverse complement strand
ATATTCAATATTAATATCTGGCCGGCGACCGGACTGATATTAATATTGAATATTCCCCTGAAGACAGTATTTATTTCCTGGCATCAGGTTTGAAAGAATCATTTAGTGATGATAATAATTTCGTTATCCTTTTAACCCACAACCTGAAATCAGGTAAACTTAGCTGGAAATTTGTTCCTTTAAGCGAAATTGATACAATAGGTACTGAGCCGGCAACTGCAATACATAATATAAATTCCTCTTTTCAGCAGTTATTAATTTATCCGAACCCAGCTTGTAATGTTTTTCAAATCTCTATGAATTCCAAAGAAGCAATGAATATTAAAATTGAAGTTCTAAATTGCGCAGGAACCGTTTTGATGAAAAGGGCCGTACGGAATGAATTTGATAGTTTAGATATAGACCTCTCAGATTTTCCGGAAGGTATCTATTTCGTTAAATTAAGTAATAAGCTTGAAACAATTACAAAAAAGATAGTAAAACTTTGAAAACAGGGACAGCGCCCAAAAATATGGGCGCTGTCCCTGTTTTCTGTAATCATTCAGTTCAAAATGTCCAATTATCGGTTCTGAAAGGTGATGCAGGCAGGCCCTCCTTATTATAGAGGTTTGCACCTTCAGGATTATCAGCCCAGGCATACCGGACAGCGGCAGGTTTTTTAACTTTTCCACTCCAAACAATAACCTTATCATTGGCGACTTTTGCATTAGCCCAAACAAACTTTTTATCTTGCCCCGCTATGGCGAAACGCTTAAGTTCTCCTCCTCCTTTTATCATAAGTCCGGAACCTATATCAGAAAATGTCAGAATAATACTGTCACCCTCAATTTCCATAGATTGATATATAGGACCTGAGGATACAACATCCACGTCATTATAAGCAGTTTTTTGAGCAGCCAGTGACAGCCTTTTACCAACATCCTTTTTATTCAGGGGATGAAGATCGTTCCATTCGCCCAGGTCAATTGCTACAGCCATCGCCGTATTGGGTAAAGATAGTGCATGCAACTGGGCCTCGCGTGTTAGCGCCCAGTTACTTTCCGCAGGATAATCATAACTTTCCATAAAGTTATGAAGCTGCACATATATGAATGGAAAATCACCTTGATCCCACTTTTCTCTCCAACTCTTTATCAATGCCGGGAACAAATTTGCATATTCTAATGGCCTGCCTGCATTAGACTCCCCCTGATACCATATTATGCCTTTTATGGCATAGTTGGTGAGTGGCGATATCATTCCATTGTAAAGACCCGTAGGTTTCCATCTGATAAAGGTTTGATCCTGCATAGGCTCCATCTTTGCTCCCAATTGATAATGCCAATCTCCTTTTAAATCTATTGTGTCACCTTCAATCACAAGTTCATACGGTTTGTCCGGAACAAAACCTCCTTTGCCGCTATTGCTGATAAGCCTGACAACTATTGTATTTTTTCCTTCCTTCAAAATATTTTCCGGAATGTCATATCTTCTGGGAGGATACTGATAACTCACTGATCCGACATAAACTCCATTGA
>CAZOLY010000096.1:0-10696 GCA_964580815.1 uncultured Bacteroidales bacterium | reverse complement strand
TCATATCTTCTGGGAGGATACTGATAACTCACTGATCCGACATAAACTCCATTGACAAATACTGAATCGGCATCAACCACGCGTCCAAGATTCAGTCTTGCAGGTTTTCCAGCCATATCAGCAGTCAATTCTACATCTTTTCTAAACCAGACAACTCCATTAACCTCACCCAAATCACCATAAGCCCAATAACCCGGAACTTTCATGGCCGACCAGCCAGATACATCAACTTCCGGTTTGTACCATGGCGTATCTGGATTCTTATAGCCCTCGTCCGTTGTGTTCAACTTTTCATACCAGACTCTAATACGCTCACTGTCGGCGTTTTGAATCTGATTGATCAGCACGGTGTCTTTAAACTTTTGCGCTTCCCGGTAATATTCGGGGAACTCCACAATTGCATCTTCACTCATCCATGCTTCAGCCGGGGACCCTCCAAGGCTCGAACGAATCAGCCCGATCGGAATCTTATATTTATTATATAAATCATTGGCAAAAAAATAGGCGATTGCAGAAACACTTAATATATTATCATTACTTATACTTTCCCAGCTTCCATGAGGGAGATCCGTTTGAGGTTCATTAAAATTATAAACTGTCGGCACCGTAAAATACCTTATATTCGGATTACCGGCATTTTTAATCTCATCTTCATATAGCGGACGTACCCTGTTCATGTTGATGTCCATTTGGGATTGACCGGAACAAACCCACACGTCACCAATTAAAATATCTCTAATAGTAATAGTATTACTTGCAGTAATCTTCATGTCATACGGACCACCTTCCCTCAAATCTGAAAATATGACACTCCATTCCCCATTCTTATTTGCTGATGTATGATAAACAGAATCTAAAAAACTGATTTTTATGCTTTCGCCATCAGATGCCCATCCCCAAATTTTTACATCGGTATTTCTCTGAAGTACCATACCATTGCTGACTAACCGGGGAAGGCTTACCTGGCTGAAGGTTTGAAGTGATAAAAAACTCATTAAAAAACACCATGTTCCAATTCTTTTAATATTCGATACTTTCATTAGATTATAAATCAAATTTATACTTGTTTTGAAAGTAATATTTTACTCAATAATTATTTTCTTCAAATCAAAAATTTTTTCATTCTCAAGCTTTATAAAATAGACTCCAGGTGTTATATCTAATGTCAAATTCGCATTTTTTACCGGTTCACCAAACTTCTTCTGAATTAATTTCCTGCCATCGATGCTGAAAATTGATAAATTGCTGAAGGATGATTCCCAGGAAACCTGTATTTCGGAATGGGCTGGATTTGGGAGAACTACAATTTCAGAAGCTTTAACAATGTCATGGGGGGTAACGAACAGTGGTTGAGGAACAGTATTCGTTACCGGATAATCACTGAAATCCTGAAGTTTACCATTATACCGGCTTCTTACATTGCCACCGGAGTAGCTCACCTTAATTTCATCACCGTATTGAACAAAAGGATAAATAGAAAAGCTTAGCAAATCATGAGTTGAAGTAAGTGATTGGATAGTTACAGGAACATCGTTCAGTGTAATCGTAAAAAATTCTTTTTCTTCGCTGGCATCCAGCATTGGTTTATCAAAAGTGAGATCGATGTATCTATAGTTCAGACCGGACTTTCTGGTTGATGCCGATATGACATTTGGCGGGTAACCACCGGCAGTATTTTGAATAGGTTCGGAGGTAAAAGAAGCCAGCAGGCCTCCGTTAACTGCGTCCAGCCCTGTTCCCGTATATGTGAGCGAAACCATATCCTCATAGTAGATTCTGCTTTCAGGAAGGAGGACTATGATCGTGGAATCATTTTCCAAAACTTCCGCAGTATTTATCAAAATATCATCCTTTCCTTCAACCTCAACTGTAAAATAGCTGGCGGAAGAAGCCGGAGAATTCATTTTTTTGCTCAGGTACATCCATACTGTATCACCTTCATCTTTAGTCTCCAATAATTTAATTCTGGGAGCTGCACCCGGCAGGAGGTTGTCAACTTGTAAACCACTAAACGGAATGAGGCTAATACCAGCCGGATTTGTGATCGTTCCCGGGTCGTATGAGATAGTGATTTCGTCCGTATTTGATACTAATGCTGCCAGAGTGATAACCAGGAGACTGCTATCGCCTTCCGCCAGGGAAATATCTGAAATTGGGATATTCTGGGAACCGTTGGCTTCAACACTTAAACCGGAAGGTAATGAAGGCATGCTTACAGGCTGACTAAGCTTTAATTGCATCGTATCATCAGTTACGCTTGCCGAAACAAACTCTGGTGCTGTTACTGCAATAAATTGTATCCATTGCAGCTTAAATAGTCTTCCTGGTTCGGCACCGGTAAACCGCAGGTATACGTCATGTTGCCCTTCTGCATGATCTACAGGGGCAGTAAAAGTTTTAAAAGTGTTCCAGTCACCGGTGTTAAATATTTCACAGTCAGCTATCTTTGGTCCCGTATCCATTGAATCGAGCCACACTTCAATTGTTCCGCCGGAAGCGGCACTGGATGCAGTAACTTCAATAGTCTTTGGGGCCTTTAAATATTCATCATTTCCAAATTCAACACCTGCATAAAGAGCCCAGTCATTATTATGAATACTGTCCAGCTGATATATACCATCCGTTTTTGTGGTAGGACAGGTACCATATTGATTAGCCGGACTTTCAGCCAGGATAGGTGTGTATGCATCACGATAAATATACAGATCAAAAAAAGCGTCGCTTCCCTGGACATATAGTCCCTGCCTGGTTCCGGTAAATGTTACAAAATCGGAGTATGAGTCAATTTCTGATACATCAAAATTCTTACCGACCTGTACCCAATCGCAGCCATTTTTGCTGAAATAACCTCTAATACTATGGTTCACCCTGATTATTTTGAGCCACAGCGTATTTCCTGCTGTATTATCGGTTTCATATATGGTGTTTTCAAAACTGAAGACTATTACTTTATGGTTATACTCATTTACAGAACTGTATAATCTTACAAACATCGTTTCATCTCCTCTCATGATTCTAAGCCCAGCCTCGTCATTTATCGACTGCGGATCTAATTCAAGACGTGTTATAAGTGAGTAATTATGTTCCCCGTCATTCTTGATAACAGTATTTGCTTTTGAACTGCTCTTAGGTGATAAACGCAGCCATCCCGGCCGGTCGGCCAGCGAATAAGTATTATCCGGAGTGTAACCTAACAATGACCATTCGGGATCAAGTTCATCCGAAGTGAAAAAATCAGATTTTGGTACCATCCAGGGAATACCGCTACTAGACAGTCCTGGTGCGAAAAAGGATTGATTAACAGGGTAATCAGCAACAGGTCGTAGATTAACATCATAACGAACCTGATTTAATAACCCCTGCCGTCCCTGTCCTTTCCATTCGCCTTTCGCATAAAGGGGATGAATAATCCAATAAGTACTATCATCCAGCATGATTACCGGTGAGGCATGGTTCGGACTTGTAAATAACGACCCCGGTTTCTGAGGATCGCTCTCATTAAAAAAATCGCCCAACATTTCCCATGAATTCTCATCATCAGTAATCGTTTCACTTCTCATTACCTTTTGTCCCCCGCCCAAATCCCTGGCAAAACAATAGTAGTAATAACCTTCATATTTCCACATTACAGGTCCTTCTGCCCAGCTATACGGATAGGGTTCCGGATTTAGCCAGTCCAGATTATATACTACACCCGTAGGTTGACCGTCATTTCCCAGTTCAACAATACCGTTGTTAGGTCTCCCGTTTTTAACCACAAGATACCATTTGTTGTCATCATCAATAAAAATAGAATTATCATATCCTAAAGTATATGGCAGGCTCGCAGGATTATTCACTCTTACCGGTTCTGACCATGGGCCTCCGGGATCGTCCGCGGTTACAAAATACATCGTATTGGCCCGTGAAAAGAAATCCCAGTATTTACCATTGTAAAAAACAATATGGCCGCCCCAGCATCCTCCTCCGGGATTATCACCGTAATTTGACCATGATGCTTTTACAGGTTGAGAAATTGCTTCCCAATGAACCAGGTCTGTTGAATGAAAAATTACCGGCGTTACATTAAAAGATGAACCGGTCGTATAAAAATCATTACCTATCCGGGTTAATGTAGCATCGGGATGATCACCTGGAATTACCGGATTCATATAAGTATTAACAGTCTGTGCATTGATGCCAGGGTTTAAGACAATGCCAACCAGAACAAAGAAGTAAAGTTTTATATGTTTTATTTTAAACAATATTCCAGATATAAATTTAAATATAATATTATTATTTATGGATAAATAGTTTTATTGCTGATGTATCAATTACTGTCAACCACAATTTTATTAAGTTGAAATTGCTTATCGTTGCTGATTTTAACAACATACATTCCGTCGCGCAAGCTGACAGGCAAATATATTTTAGGTTCATAAGCTATTAACCGGCACAACACAACACTTCCTATAATATCAGTAATTTCAACTTTATTGTACTGAAAATCTACGGATTCAATACACAGTTCTCCTGATACCGGATTAGGATAAACCTTAATTTTATCAGAATTTACTTCGTTAATTCCGCTTGTTACTTTTTTTTTAATATCCACGTAGTTAATATTGAAACCGCCTTTTGCTGCACGAAGCTTTAAAAAATGTTTTCCCATACCAATTTTCAGGCTGGTACCAACTGACTTATAAACTTGCCAGCTACCTGTGTTTGGAGCGTATACATTGCCAATATTAACTTCATCAAGATAAACTGTAAGGATGCCGCCGCTGGAAGGGGAAGCAAGGCGGAAAGCAGCAGTAAACGAGGTATCAGTAGTATTATTATCTATGGCATATTCCATCCAGTCACCATCATCAATCCAGCCTACATTCATTCCGCCTCCGGTATCACCGGTTTGTTCTGTTTGAATTCCCGACTGGGAAATAAAATTCTCTGCTTCTATTTTTGCCGGGATTATTATCCATGCCGGTTCATTAATCAGATTTGTAAGCGCAAAATCACTGAATGCTTCTAAAATACCCTGGTCGGTAGCTGTTATGCTTCCCGGCACATAACTGACGGTTACAACATCGCCAAAATGAAAAATTTTTGACGGTACAATGGTAATTGTGTTGACAATAAACACATCTTTGATCGGAACATTATTTCCATTTACAGTTAGTGTAAAGTAGTCTGATTGTTCAATAGCCATAGCTACGGGTTTGCTGAATTCAAGTAAAACAAATAATCCGCCTGGATCTATGTTCCCATCCAAAATATGGAAAGGCAGACCTTTTGAATAATTTGTTACCTGAAGATTGGTAAATGCTTTAAGCTGTCCGCTGTCAGAAGAAATAATGCTATTGCCTGAATAGGAAAGCGAAAGCCCGTAATCTGCAAAAACCTGCCCGGCCAGCGAAAATGATAATGAAGCAGAATCATTATCGAAAAAAGCGCTTTGAAGAATTGGAATACTGTCTGTTCCGTTGTATTCTGAAAAAAGTGTTAAAGATGATACATCAACAGGAACCTGCATTTTTTTATTGAATCTGGCGATGATTGAATTACCGTCTTCGCTCGATTTCAGTTCAAGTATTCTTGGAGAAGAGCCTTTTAACAGATTATCTACCAGGGTGTCGGTGAAATTTTCCAGGTTCACATCAAATATTGAAAGCACATTTCCGCTGCTGTATGACAGTAATACCTCATTTTCCTTTGAGATGCTATCTTTCAGATTAACTGCCAGTTGATTTGCAGTATCACCAAGAACCACGCTATCAATATCCGCAACCAGACTATCTATTTTCACTGCGAAACCATTGAATGTGGCCTGTTCCTTAACCGCTTCGCTTATATCAATAATAATTTGTTTCGGATTATTATCGGTTACAGAAGCATATTGAAATTCCGGTTTCTTTATACATATAATGGTATATGTTTCGCCGGCCTGTGCAGTCATGTCGTATAGCAGAGTTGGCCTGAGGGTTACAGGATTTAAAATTGAAGTATCAGAAATTACAGGATCTTTTATTTCAGCAGCAGCAAAAAAAGGATTCGGATTAGTTCCCGAAGCAGGATTCAGTAATGTGCCGTCAATCAGAGCTACCTCGTTGGGTACACGAATGCGGCAATTTCCGCCAAGATTCGATTTAATAATTATTTTTTGGACCTGTCCTTTTTCCCAGTTAAAACTAACATCGAAACCGCCATAGGCCCGTAATCCGCTTACATCACCTGTTTGCCAGTCGTCTGGCAGAGCCGGTATAAAATGAATAGCGCCGTCATGACTTTGCAGAAGCATTTCAGTTATACCTGATGTGCAGCCAAAATTTCCGTCAATCTGGAACGGCGGGTGTGCGTCAAAAAGGTTTGGATAGGTACCCCCGTTATTTCCTGAATTCACAGGATCAACCAGTGTAAGTTGATCGGTAATTAGTTTTAGTGCATGATTGCCATCGAGCAAACGTGCCCATAAATTTACTTTCCAGCCCATTGACCAGCCTGTAGAAACATCGCCCCTGTGGATAAGCGACGTACGTGCTGCATCGAACAATTCCGGTGAGGTGTAGGGTGAAATTTGGCTGCCCGGGAATAAGCCATATAAGTGCGAAACATGGCGGTGCTGGTCATCAGGATTATCCCAGTCTTCCATCCATTCCTGCAATTGTCCGAAACGGCCAATTTGCATTGGAGCCAGGCGGCCGAGTATGTCCTGGAAATCGACCATTAAGGCACTGTCCTGTTTCAGTAATGACGCGGCTTTAATAGTTTTTGAGAATAAATCGAAAAGTATCTGATTATCCATAGTTGTTCCTGCACATACAGAGGTGGAATGACCGGCGGGGGCATTCTCAGGGGAGATGGAAGGACTTACCACTAACCAGTTATTTTCGGATTCCTCAATCAGGAAATCCTGATAAAATTCGCATGCCGATTTCAACACGGGGTAAACAGAATCAAGATATTCCACATTGCCACCGTACAAATACTTTTCCCACAGGTGCTGGGAAAGCCATGCTCCTCCCATAGGCCACATTCCCCAATAGGCACCGTCTACCACACCGCAAATCCGCCATATGTCGGTATTGTGATGTGTAACCCAGCCATCACAACCGTACATGGTTAGAGCCGTTTGCTGGCCTGCTTCTGATAGCTCTTTCACCATCTGAACAATAGGTTCGTGCATTTCGGAAAGATTACATTTTTCTGCGGGCCAGTAGTTCATTTCGGTATTTATATTTATAGTATACTTGCTGTCCCACGGGGGACTAACCTGGTCATTCCATAAACCCTGTAATGTAGCAGGTTGTCCGCCAGGTTGTGAGCTCGATATGAGTAAATAACGGCCAAACTGGTAATACATTGCAACCAGTTCGTTGTCACTTGTCTTTGAAAAGTTTTTAATGCGTATATCTGTTGGGAAGGCCGATAATGATGGAGTCCCTAAATCGAAGCTGACACGGTTGAAATACTCCTGATAAGCAGCCACATGACCGTTTAACAGCTCTGTATATGACTTTGTTTCAGCTGCCGTAAGATAGTTTATACATTCTTCAGTTTCATTGGCTGTTAAGGTGTTGTAATCCACAAAATTGGTTGCAATTGAAATCAGGATCACCACTTCGTCGGCGCTACTTACTTCTATCTTATTTGAAGCTATAGCCGTGGTGCCGCCTGAATTTATAATTTTTACACGGGCATCAAACTTTACCTGTCCGTTCACACCTTCGTGGGTACTTGAAAGTCCGGTCAATTCCAGGGTGTTCATGTCCAAAGCATTCATTGCATTCTGCAAGGGTCCGTCCATACCGGCTGAAAATGTAATCTTGCCCGGCTGATCGGCTGTTAACCTGACCACTATAACCTGATCGGGTTGTGAAGCAAAAACTTCACGTTTATAAGTAACATCGCCGACCATGTAAGTGGCTGTAAAAACTGCCTTCTCCAAATCCAGTTCACGATAATAATCAGTATAACTGTCGTGGCCCTGAAAAGACAATTTCAGGTTTCCAATAGTCTGAAACTTGGAGCCATGTAATTGCTTTGCCGTAATATTTTCATTAATCATTGTTTCAGCCTCGCTATAATTTCCTTCAAAGATTAGCTGTCGGATTGCAGGCAATACCGCCAGGGCATCCGGATTATCATTGCGTGAGGGACCTCCGGACCAGAACGTGCCTTCGTTAAGCTGAATTTTTTCATTGACAGGGTCTCCGAAAATCATTGCTGCAATGCGTCCATTACCAACAGGTAGCGCCTCGTTCCAGACACTTGCCGGTTTGTTATACCACATTATAAGTTTGGCGCCTTGTTGCGCTTTAGTGTATTGTAAAGACAGAAGAAAGCACAACAATAATGCAGAGCTTAATAACTGTCTGGTTTTCATAGTCTTTTTATTTTGTGTTAATGTTCTTCTGATAAAATCCCATTTTATCCTGCCTGTTGTTGGTTTATATTTAATCATTCTTATAGTTGTTAATTGAAATAGTATATATTTATTTAAACAACAATGGTGCTAAGTTATACAAATTATTTCTCCACACAGGCCATGTATGTCCCCCGGGATATTCGCTATAGATGTACCTGATATTCAATTCATTAAACTTAGAAAGCATAACCTGACAATTATTATAAGCTATATCCTCCTTTCCGCCCATTGCAATCCAGAGAAGCTCCAGGTTGCTATTGATCATTGCGGCATTGGTTTTCATAAAATTATACTGTGCGTCCGAAATGCCCTTTTGCATAGGCAGCCAGCCAGAACTAAACACCCCTAAATAGGAAAAAAGCTGGGTATTATTTATGCCCGCATAGAGAGTTTGTATACCACCCATTGATAATCCTGCAAGCGCTCGGTTTTTTGAACCGGTCTCTGCCCGGTAGTTTTTTTCCACGAATGGAATAACACATTGCTTTAATTCCGCTTCAAACGATTTCAAAAATTCTTCACCAAACACGGGTAAATCTATATTTCCGTCCGGCATAACAACGAGCATGGGTTTTGCCTTTTTTTCTGCTATGAGGTTGTCTAGAATCAAATCCGTTTTACCTTGTGTTGCCCAGGCCCTTTCATCTTCGCCACCACCATGTAATAAGTATAATACGGGATATTTTTCATCAGTATTCATATCATAACCGTCAGGTGTATAAATATAAAACCGGCGCCATGTATTAGAAACTGTGGAATAATACCTTTTTATCCTTATTTCTCCGTGAGGGACATCTCTGTCCGCATAATAATCTCCTCCTTTAAAGGGTATCTCAATACCACTTGCCATTCGTCCCATGCCGTAAAAAGTCTCACTTGAAGGGTCGGCAACGGCAACACCGTCTATCATCAAGGAATAATAATGAAAACCTTCGCCTAAAGAATCGGTGGTTACTTCCCATACTCCATCATCATCCCTGGTCATGTCGTATTTTTTCACTAAATCAATCTGGACTTTTTGTGCATCGGGTGCCTTGATGCGAAAAATTGCACTATTATCCGGTAAAATCTGTGGATATTTTGCTCTCCTGACATTGGTCGATGCCGGTATCCTCAAATTAATGTATTGAGAGAAGGTTGATGTATCTACGGGTTTAAACAGGAGTTGAGAAAACAGGTATAAATCGTTTTTCCAGACTTTAAAGTCATGGACTCCCGGCTCGATATAAAAAATATGGGGCACATTGTTTGCTTTTAAATAATCATGAGTGCGCTGACTGAATGAAATCAGGTTATCTTCGTCACCGCACGAAATCCAAAGCAACTTCAATTTCTTTTTTGCCTCATCGGGATCAGGAACTAACAATTCAGGTTTTTTGGTGTTTGGTGCAGATGAAAAACCACCTATCCATGCAAATTTATCCAGATTACCCAGACCGAAATTCAGGGATTGACCACCACCCATCGATAAGCCTGCAATAGCACGGTTTTCACGATCTTTATAAGCCGGATAAGTTTTTTCAATGAAAGGTATTAAATCTGCAAGTAAATCCTTCTCAAAAATCGAAAATGACTGCACTTTAATGCTGTCAAAAATATTTCCAACTGCACGGTCATTCTTCATTGCCCTGCCATTGGGCATGACAACAATCATCGGTTCAATTTTTCCTTCATCGTACAGATTATCCAAAATCGCCTGGGGTTGTCCATTATTAAGCCATTCCTTTTCGTCGCCGCCAATACCATGTAAAAGATATAAAACAGGGTATTTTTTATTTTTTGAAAATCCGGGAGGAGTATAAATTAATGCTTTGCGTTTAGTGCCAACTGTTTTTGAGCTATAATAAAACGTATCTATTTTTCCCCTGGGTATATCAGTGCGTAAAGCATCAAAGGCCTCTGGGGCATGTTTAACTGTACTCTGTGAATAGCCTGACAGGTATAATACCATAAGAGCTAAAATCATTAGAATTAATTGTTTCATAGTTATTGTCTTTTTACTTCTGCTTTAATCTGTGTAAATGAATGGGGCGCGAATGTATATGATATTTTATTCTTTTCTGTTTTGATCTCTTCTGAAACAGGTATATACTGCTCCTGCCTGTCATATACAAAAGGATCTTTGAGCGAGTCTCCGGTAACTACTTTTGCTTCAGCTTTCCCTGTAAATTCACCTGAACCGGTAATTATGTCCGCAATGATTGTATTGTCTTTATGCCTGTTAACCACATTAATGCAAACGGTATTTGTTTTTTCTGAGTAGACTGTTGTAACATCCAGAAAAGGGATGCC
>CAZOLY010000095.1:0-12679 GCA_964580815.1 uncultured Bacteroidales bacterium | reverse complement strand
TTAGCAGCATATAAGATTTCTTCAAGCTTCAGAGTATCGGGATTTGTCTTGGCCAGTTCTGCGATCTCTTCATCTGAATAACCTATATTATCAACATTAACGTTAATCATTGATCTGCGAAGTTTAGGCAGAATCTTTTCAGCAATTTCCTTGAAAGCAGCGGAAATGTTCTTGATTTCCTTTTCCCTGACAGCAGGATCGGAATACATTGACAGAACCCTGAGTATTAATTCCTTATCCTGGATATCTGATTCTTCCATAAGTTTTTTAAATCCTTCCCAGTCTTCTGCAGTATATTTAAGATTAAGGAATTCTTCAGCCTCAGCTTCCGTTACATTAGCCTTCTTTAATACTCTTTCCAGGTATCTTTCAGCAGATCCCTGTCTGTTTTGTGCTAATTTGTCATTTAAATCATATGCACCATCAGGTGATGCATAGGCTGAAATGCCTGCTCCCTTGATCTCTTTTCTTTCCGCTGTGCTGGCTTCCTTAATTTTCTTCTGCAAGGCAACAATATCTTCAGCTGAAAGTTCGGAATCCCTCACATTATATTTATTAATCACATAGTGTATGTCAGCATTATAAGTTTCAGGAATAATCCTCTGAAACTTGTCGCCAAGAATAATTGTTTTAGGATTAATCATAACCAGTGCAGGAGTAGCAATAACACCTTCGGCAATTTTAATTCCGGGTATTTCTATAGGAGTTTTTTCTTTAATCTGTGCTGACATTTCAACATACAGTCCTGACCGAAGCATTTCGTCAGTATAAGGAATTTTCCCCGTATAGGAATACTCACCGCCTGCGGATGGGATAACCTTATTATTAGCTTCGACTTTTTCTCCCTGAAGAGTAGTTGATTCAAATTCAGCCTGGCCCCCCTCATATTTTAAAACAGGAGTGGCAACAACCACAGCCTTTTTATTGAAATACTTTTCAGGAAATTTAGTATTAATAGTAACCTGTACCTCACCGGCATGCATTTCAAGTGGATTAGGCTGTACTTGATAGGATACGTCGCTCGATTTATCGACCATCTTATTTAAACCGCCGCAGCTGCTTAGCAAAAAAGCTGCAACAATAATAGATGTTAAGTAGTTTCGCTTAATTTTCTTCATAATTAATTAATTATTTGTTTTACAATTTCAATAAATGTTTATTATTCTAGTTTTTATATACAGTTGCAAACTTACTAATGTTTTCAATAAAAAAAAACTATTATGATATTCACGAATTTCTATTCAGGCAATAAATATAAAAAAAATAATAGAACCTTCTTTAAATCAGCAAAATAAAATTTATAACAAATTTTCATTTATATATACATCAAATTGAATCAATAATTCAATAGTATTAGCTTAATAAGCTAATTATTAATTTATTATATTCTATATTGATTTCAAATAAGCCTGAATAAAAAAAATTAATCGTGCTTCCTGTTAATAGAATATATTTTCAAAGAACAACATTCCTTTAAACTCATGCAACTTCATTACAATTTCTTTTCCGTGCCGGGCTTATCCGGTGTCCCGGAAATTGAATCCCTCATATGAGTATCGGCTTCTATATTTTTCATCCGGTAATAATCCATAATACCAAGATTCCCTGATTTGAAAGCTTCTGCCATAGCCAACGGAATTTGTACTTCTGCTTCAATAACTTTTGCACGTGCTGCCTGTGCTTTGGCCTTCATCTCCTGTTCCAGGGCAACGGCCATAGCTCTTCTCTCTTCTGCTTTTGCCTGGGCAATATTCTTATCGGCATTTGCCTGATCCATCTGCAAAACAGCGCCAATATTTTTACCAACATCAATATCGGCAATATCAATCGACAGTATTTCAAAAGCCGTGCCTGCATCCAGACCTTTTTCCAGTACCACCTTGGAAATGAAATCCGGATTTTCAAGAACTACTTTATGCGAATTGGAAGAACCTATTGAAGATACTATGCCTTCGCCCACCCTTGCCAGAACTGTTTCTTCGCCGGCTCCTCCTACCAGTTGCTTAATATTTGCCCTGACAGTGACCCTGGCCTTGGCAATAAGCTGAATGCCATCCTTTGCCACTGCAGAAACAGGTGGTGTATTAATAACCTTCGGGTTTACCGACATTTTCACCGCCTCGAATACATCTCTGCCGGCAAGATCTATAGCTGTGGCCATATTAAACTGCAAGTCAATATTTGCTTTTTCGGCAGAGACCAGTGCATGTACCACCTGTTCAACATGTCCGCCGGCAAGATAGTGAGCTTCCATATCATTCCTGTTAAGCTTTAGTCCGGCCTTAGTCCCCTCGATCATAGCCCTCACAATCACTGAAGGGGGCACCTTTCTCCATCTCATAAAAATCAGCTGTACCAAAGAGATCCTCACACCTGAGACAAGGGCCTGAAACCATAATCCAAGCGGAACAAAATAAAGCACAATAATTAATAAAATTATTACTCCAATGATATAAAGTATATATGTTCCTATTCCTGTTCCCATAATTAAAGTTTATTTTAATGGTTTAACAATAACGTTTGTATTTTGAATTTTTATTATTTCAACCTCAGTATTCTCATTTATATAACCTGACAGTGATTTGGCCTCGATAATTTTATTATTAAATATTGCCTTGCCTATTGGTGCTAATCTTGTGACTGTTTTTCCCCGCTCACCGACTATAAACCTGCCTTCTTTTTTTATATTTTCAACTGAACTGTCAATTTTTGTATCAAGAGCTATCTTCTTCCATGTTCTCGTTCTCAGTGCAACAATGAATATAATTATTAATACCAGTACTGTTGCAGCCAAAGTAATATTCCCGTACATTACACCATACCTGACATACGCAGCAAGCACTCCTCCTCCTATCAAAAGGACACCCCCTATCCCGGCCACTGTAACTCCCGGTATTATGAGAAATTCAATAAGCAGAAGTAATATGCCCAGTAATATCAGCAGTGCAATAGCAATAGGTGACATAAGGATAGTAGAAATTCGGATGAAATATTATTCAATAGTCGCATTTAAACCTCTTTCTGTTAATCCGTCCTTAAGCGGCCTGAGATGACCTGCAGATCCTTTTTTAATGTCACATTTACCTTTATAATGTACTAAAAAGGTGCACTGTTCAGCCTGAATGGTATCCATTTTACATATGCTGATCAGGGATTCAATAACATAATCAAAAGTATGAATATCATCATTATGCAAGACCAGATACTTACCTTTACTCAAATCCTTTTCAACATATTCTTTAAGTTTTGGACGGTTATCTGAATATTCCTTTTTGCCCATCGTGAGGTTATTTAATTAGTTATTATCAGTAAAGCAATTTGAGCAATTATAAGGCTCTCCCAAAAGTATAAAATTTTCTTCATATGGAGGAAATATTTATAATTTTATTTGCGAATATTCAATCTCTTTAGCCTTTTCAATGGATATCTTTTTGCCATTATAAAAAGGTACTATAAAGGAATCTGAAAATCCATATTCCCTGACTTTTTCCAATGCCATATTTGCTTTTTCAGATGAACTGAAAATGCCCGTATAATATTTTATCATTCCTTTGATTTCTTCATAAGATACGGGGAATAACCCGCCAAAAGTATTGCCTGAAACCGGTTTACTGTAAACACCCAGCTGGATCCTGAAAATCAAACCACCGGGTAAACTAATATTGGAAGGTATAGGATTTAATTCATTGTATGGAGAAGACTGCAAAATATCAAACTCATCATCCGGGTATTTTTTGTTTTGCCTGGGATATGTGCCTGGTAAATTATGATCATCGGCAGTAAATGCTGAATCAGCAGATAATTTCATAAAGCCTGGAGATACATATTGATATATCTTTATACCGTTGATTTCTTTAACTAATTTTATTTTGCCCTCCAGGGTATCAGCTTTAAAATTTCCCTGCTTTAATGAATCGTAAATCTGATATGCATGTACATAGTTAAAGTCGTTATTCTCAAAAACTGGCTGCCTCATATCGCCCGAATTATAATGGCCGGAGTATGTTGCACATATATACTGCAGGTTCAGTGTAAGAATGAATAAAAAAATAATTCTATGGTATATTCGAAATAAATATTTCATGCCTGAAAAGGCTATAAATTAATAAGGCAATATAATAAATTATATATATAGCATATCAAAATAATAAAAAAATATATATTTATAATTGATAGCGCATATTATTATAATTAATGACAGCTACCAAAAATATGAGATAATATAATAAAGGGATTTAAATACAAGTATAATATATTTACATATCAAAAAATATGTTGATATGTTATCCCATTTTGAAATATCAATACATAGGTTTATATTCGCATATTAATATTCACCATCATATAAAAAATTTATTATGAAAAGTATTAAGAGCATTGTACTAATTATTGTTATAGTCCTTATAACTATTTCCTGTAATGATCAATCAAAGCGTGGTTCAAAAATTGCTTTGAACAACGAACTTGATTCAGCAAGTTTTGCATTCGGACTTTCATTTGCTAACAGCCTGAAATATTCCAATTATGTTGACAGGTTAAATATTGATGCTGTTACGGCTGCTATCAGGAGTGTTTACGGCAATGAAAAAGATACGGTTCTTACCAGAGAAGAAGTCACATATATTTTAAATAGCTATTTCAGAAAAACAAGAGAAGAACGCATGAGGCGTAATTTAGATGAAGGTGAACTATTCCTGACCAAAAACAAAAAAAATAAGGGTGTCATTGTGACAGAATCAGGATTACAGTATAAGATTTTAAAAGAAGGCACAGGTAAAACCCCCACTTTGAATGATAAGGTAAGATGTAATTACAGGGGAATGTTAATTGACGGTAAGGAATTCGACAGTTCCTATAAAAGAGGCGAGCCTGCGGAATTTAGTGTCAAGGGTGTAATAAAAGGCTGGCAGGAAGCACTGCAATTAATGAAGGAAGGATCAAAATGGGAATTATACCTGCCCACCAGTCTTGCTTATGGACCAAGAGTAAGACCCGGCACTTTACTTGAGCCTAATATGGCCCTAATTTTTGAAATAGAGCTACTGGAGATTGTCGGACCCGAAGAAAAGAAAGAATAAATATCTCTGAACCTTATTGGTTGTTCCGGCTTACAACAGTTATGACAACTGAACCCTGAGGGTTTTATGCAAATTGCCGGCATAATCTATTAAGATCATTGTGAAAAGCAGTATAATGCTCGAAGCAAAAATGATTATAACTGTTGGTGATATATAATATCCTTTTATTAAATCTGTTATTGAAACAAAAAATCTATTTATAAAGGTAATATTAATATTGCTGGCTCTGAAAAACAGATCATTTATAAAATCCGATATATAGTCATTAAACGTAAGGATTAGTATTCCTGCTATGAATAATACCGCCATCAGATAATAAGGTAATCCCGGCAATATTTTATTTTTTTCCATTTCAGGCGCAACCAGGATCCTGTCCATGACAATCCCTGTGAAATCGGTTGATGTCCTTTCCAGACCGATTTTATCAAAGATTTCCTTTGCTTTTTTATGATATTTATCTACCTGCTTCATAATAAATCTGTTAATTCGTCTCCGTATAATGTTTTTAATCTATGAAAAAGCTTTTGCCGGTTGCGAAAAAGCCTGACTTTTACATTTGATTCAGTAAGTTCCGTTATCTCTGCCAGCTCCTTAATAGATCTATCATCCTGGTAAAACAATGTTAATAATGATTTATCAACCGGGTCAAGCTCATCCAATGCCTGTTTTAATAAGCCAACAGGTACTTTATCAAAATTATAAAAATCTTCATTTGCATCATCAGCAATATTTAAAAAAGTATCATTCCGCTCATCTAATGAAACACTCTTTAACCGCTTTCTTCTGATTTTTGAAATTGATGTATTATAAGCTATACTGTAAAGCCATGTGGAGAACTTTGATTTCCCCTTAAAATCCTTTAAAGATGTATAGGCTTTCACAAACACATCCTGAGCCAGTTCCTCGGCATCCTCACGGTTACCCACTATCCGGTATGCAATAGTATAGACCATATCCTTGTATTTATCGACAATTATTGAATAATCTGATATATTACCAGACAGGACACTATTTATATAAATATCATCCGCTTTTTGTTGCATCCGTATCTTTGACGCTTTATAACTACATCCGGTTACAAAAAAACTAATTTAATTGTTTTTTTCATACAAATTGTAACCGATTTTAAAAGCCGGCGTCATATTGGTTAAAATTATTATTTATTAACCTAAAAATTTAAAATCATGGGACAAATGAACGGAGTAATTATTGTTTTTATCATCTTTGCATCAATTACCGGTGTGATTCTTGGAATCATATACCTGAGAAACAGAAACCGGGAACGTTTAAAGATGATTGAAAAAGGTGCTGATCCTTCTGTTTTTAAATCAGAAACAAAAACAGACGACAAAATATCTTTAAAGATTGGCATATTTCTTATAGCTTTAGCTATAGGTATAATCACGGGCAGCCTCATTGCCAACTATACTTATATTTTTGCCGAAAGTGAAGTTGCTTATTTCTCGGCAATCTTTCTCTTTGGAGGCCTGGGTTTATTAGGGACTCAGCTTATTGATAAAAAGAAAAAGAAATAACTGAAATTAATGTATCTGACTAAATTTTAGTAAACTATGAAAAGAGTACTGATTTTCATGACAATTATAATTTTATTCATTTCTTGTGAATACGAGGATGGAAAAATAAGGAACCTCAAAGGAACGTGGAAATTTACTATTGGTGATAACAAGGAATGGGCGGATCCCGGATTCAATGACAGCAAATGGGACAGGATATATGCGCCATCGCGATGGGAAAGGAATAATTATTATAATTATAACGGATATGCCTGGTACAGGAAGAGTTTCAGGCTTGCTCCGAAGTATAAGAGCTCCAATCTCTATTTAATATTGGGATTGATTGACGATGTTGACGAGGTTTATGTAAATGGTAAGCTTGTCGGTTCGAGCGGCAGTTTTCCTCCTGACTATGAAACAGCAGTCAACAGTTTCAGAAAATACCATTTACCGCCGGGTATCCTGAATTTTAATAAAGACAATATAATTGCCGTAAGAGTCTATGATAATTATGGTGATGGTGGTATTGTAAGGGGTAATCTTGGGATATATGCATCAAGTTTAATTGCTGTTGATTTAAATCTTGAAGGCGACTGGAAGTTTAGCACTAAAGACAGCCTTATCCGGAAGGATTCTGCTTATAGCGACAAGGACTGGCAAACCATTTCTGTGCCTGGAATATGGGAAGATCAGGGATTTGCAGATTACGATGGTTTTGCATGGTACAGAAAAAGCTTTGATCTGCCGCCGCAATTGAAATCGGAAAAACTGGTTTTGCTCATGGGCAAAATTGATGATATTGACCAGGTATATTTAAATGGTAAGCTGGTAGGATCAACGGGAGAGTTTATTCCTGTGGATGGTCGAATCAGGACAAACGATGAGTACCGCCAGTTAAGAGGATACTATATTCAGGATAATGCCATATTAAAAGACAAGGATAATCTTATTGCTATAAGAGTGTTTGATTCACATGGGGTCGGTGGTTTATATGAAGGTCCGGTCGGATTGATAACCCAGGAGAATTATACCAAGTACTGGTTATATAAATTGAAGAAAAAAAGGATTTTCCCGTTTGAAAATTAAATATTTTATCTGCTCAATATTAATTAAACCCTGTGAAATAAAATATTTCACAGGGTTTAATTCTATAAAAATGTTCATTTACATTATATTGCCTGGCCTCCTCTTTCACCTGTACGGATCCTTATACATTCTTCCAGGGGCGTGATAAATATTTTTCCGTCCCCCACCTCTCCTTTCTTATTTGTTCTTGCAGTATTTATAATAGTATCAACGGTAATATCAACAAATGCATCATTAACTGCAATTTCCAGTTTAACTTTCGGTATAAGCCCCGGAATTACTTTTTTCCCCCTGTATATCTGTTCACCTGTCTGTTGTCCATGTCCCGATACCCTTATCACGGTGATACGGGTAATTTCATTTTCAATAAGGGCTTCCCTTACTTCATCGAGTTTAGTATCTCTTATAATAGCTGTTATTAATTTCATGATTATAGATGTTATATTTATTGTTGTATTAGCTTGCATTCAACATACCATATCCATGTTCCCCATGATATGACGCGTCAAGTCCCTGCATTTCGCTTATTGCAGGCGATTTAAGTCCGATTACTTTGTCAACCAGCAAGAGGATCAACAGAGTAAGAACTGCAGCATAAGCTATAGATATCAGAACTGCAACGACCTGGACACCAAGTTGCTGTATGACCGTCCATGTTCCTCCTTCGGTCAGGGATGCAGCCTCACTCATCCAGCTTTTTCTTATAAAAAACGATAACATAATTGCGCCTGTTATTCCTCCGATTCCGTGAACGCCGAATGCATCGAGACTATCATCATACCCGAGTCTGTTTTTCAGCAGTATAGCAGTATAACATAAGCTTGAAGCAATTGTACCCAAGGCTAATGCTCCATAGGGCTGTACAACACCCGCAGCAGGTGTAACTGCCACTAATCCGGCCAACACACCGCTTGCAAAACCCAGAGCAGTAGCCTTCCCCTGGTGAACGCTTTCAATTATCATCCAGGTAATAGCACCTGCTGCTGCGGCAGCTTGTGTTGCGGTCAGTGCCTGTGCAGTATCAAGACCGCTGTTTACGCTGCTTCCTGCATTGAAACCAAACCATCCAACCCATAGCAGTCCGGCTCCAATCATTGTGAGAACAAGGTTGCTTGGCGGCATGGAAGTAGCAGGATATCCGCGCCTGGCTCCCAAATATATTGCTGCTACCAGTCCGCTTACACCTGCAGAAATATGCACTACCGTTCCTCCTGCAAAATCAATTGCACCGTTTGCGCCCATATTAAATAAGAATCCATCTTTTGCCCATACCCAGTGGCAAAGCGGATTATAGACCAGTATACCCCAAAGTGCAATAAAAACGACATAACCTTTAAAGGCAACTCTTTCAGCAAAGGCGCCTGCAATAAGGGCCGGTGTAATAATTGCAAACTTACCCTGGAACATCGAAAAAACATAGTCCGGAACCCCATGATTTACCTCCGTATCAATTCCTTTAAGAAATAAAAGGCCTTTACTCCATCCGAACCATCCTCCAAGGACGTTCGGCCCAAAACACATGCCATAGCCAAAAATAATCCAAAGCACGGTCATCACACCCATGGCAGCAAAACTGTGCATCATAGTACCAAGAACGTTTTTTGTCCTTACCAGTCCCCCGTAAAACATTGCCAGTCCGGGAACCATCAGCAGCACCAGGGCAGTTGAAGTAAGCATCCATGCGGTAATACCGGTGTCCACCCCATTGCCATCCGAAGCAAGCGAATTACCCGCAAAAATTAACAGCAATACTACTGTAATCAGTAAAGTTTTTTTTTTAAATGCTTCCATTTCCTTGAGTTTAGTATATATAATTACAATAATAAAATATTTTTGTTAGTTATAAGCACAAAGGTATTTATTTTAAGAGTATATGCAAATTTTATTATATTTTTTTTATTAACTACCCTTTTTATTATGTGGTTGTCATATTTTATTATATATATTTTAATTATCAACCCCCCATTTATATAATGTTTATATAAAACAAAATCACCTATTCAGTCCTGAACAGGTGATTGACAGAATGTAAAATATTTATAATGAGAAATTTATGTTTAGGTGACCTATAATGAATTATAAGTGCATGAAATAATGAAATGATATGTTAGTTATATTCTTAAAAGAGCAGTATATTGTTCTTTTTGCAGTCATTAATAATTTCCTCGGGCCATACGCTAGCCTGAATCTCACCAACATGTGCCTTTCTCAGGTAGAACATACATATTCTTGACTGGCCCAGACCTCCACCTATGCAAAGCGGTAATTCACCGGATAGCAACCTTTTATGGAACATAAGGTCTTTCCTTTGCATAGTACCGGTAATTTCAAGTTGCCTGAGCAGAGTTTCCCTGTCAACCCTGATGCCCATGGATGAAATTTCGAATGCTGTTTTAAGAACAGGATTCCACAGTATTATATCCCCGTTAAGTCCTTTACAACCTTTATGTGTTGGCGTAATCCAGTCATCGTAATCAGGAGCCCTTCCGTCGTGAGGTTTTCCGTCTGCCAGTGTTGCACCTATGCCAATTACGAATATTGCTCCGTATTTTCTTGCTGCTTCAATTTCTCTCTCCCTGGGAGTCAATTCAGGATATTCAGACTGCAATTCCTCTGAATGAATAAAAGTTATATCATCAGGCAGTATTGGCTCTATTTTGTTAAAGTGCTCATATATAACAAATTCCGTTCTTTTTATTACCTCAAATAATTTTTTTACAATAAATTTTAAAAAGTCGAGATTTCTGTCTCCTTCACCAATCACCCTTTCCCAGTCCCACTGATCAACATAAAGAGAGTGGAGGTTATCCAGCACTTCATCCGGACGGATAGCATTCATATCTGTATATATACCATAACCTTCCTTTATATTATAATCTGCCAGTGCCAGCCTTTTCCATTTTGCAAGAGAATTAACAACTTCAGCAACTGCTCCTTTCATACCTTTGATTTCAAATGAGACCTTACGTTCTACACCGTTAAGATCATCATTGACTCCCGTACCTTTCAGCACAAAAAGCGGTGCGGTAACCCTGCGAAGCCGCAATTCCGATGAAAGATTCTGCTGGAAAATATCTTTAACAAGCAATATTGCTTTTTCAGTTTGTTTTAAATCAAGTATTGATTTGTAATTTTCCGGAATATAAAGACTTTTTGCCATAGATTTAAGTATATAATATATTAACTTTTAAAAGCGGTAAAGATAATATATTAAACGAAGCAAGATAAAAAAAAGAGGATATTACCTTGTAACATCGCCTGATCGGTTTATTTCAAAATGTTATATTATCATAAGGTTTTCTACTGAATGGAGATACTTCATTAATATCCTTCCTTCTTGTAATAAACCTGGTCAGTCTCTCAATTCCTATTCCTGCACCGGCTGTCTTTGGAATTATCCCGGCTTCGGCAACCTCCAGATACTGGCTGTACTGTTCAGGATCAGTTCCTGATCTTTTCATTCTGTATATGATCTGCTCGTATTCATCTTCTCTTTCAGCGCCTGATAACCCTTCAGTATATCCCTCAGGCCACATAATATCATAGTTAAGGAAATGGCCCTTATCCCTTTCATCTTCCCTGTCATAGAATTCCCTGTCATGATCCGTTACCCAAAAGGGACCTTTGGCAGCAAGCGATGATTCCTTTTCCCACTTATCACCATACCTTTCTATTAATTCATGAGTCGTATATCTCGGCCATCCCGTTTCAGGCACTTTTAATAATTCACCCCGGAAAAGAATAACCAGGTCACTATACCTGGCATTTAAATGGGAGAAAATATGTGCAACCATCTCCTCGGTAAATTTAATTACAAAATCCATTGTCTTTCCTTTAAATTCATAGTCAACCTGGGTAAATTCAAATAAATGCCTCCCTGTTTCCTTTCTCTCCGGACCTTCAAGTCTAACATTGGGAGACACTATATAAATTGAATCAATATAAGGATGCGTAAGCAGAAGCTGTTTATGTAAAATCATACTTTTCATCAGTGAAAATTTCTGATTGGCATATATAAAATCGGCTTCGGTAACATCATGACTCAATGGATCAGTTATGGGTGAGGTTATCAAAGGATTTACATGAATTACTCCCTTTGATTCCATAAACTCATGTATTGCCCTTATTATGCCTCCCTGAATTTTAAGAATTGCAGGCAATTCATCTCTGTGCAAATGCAGCAGTGCTTTGCTGATTGAAGAAGAAATCTGTTTTGTTGTTTCCATGATTATATTCATTTATCAATTATTAATAATATTATCTTAAATTGTTACATTTTATAACCAAACTGATTGCAAATATATCTATTTGTAATATATATGCAAACTTTTTATTCATATTATTATATATAATTTAATTTTAATTATAAATTAACATTTATTTTATTATATTTGTAATAAATTATTATAAATCATAATATAAAATGAGCTATAACTTACATATTGATAGTCTTGATAAAAAAATATTATCAATTCTCACAAAAGATGCCCGGACTCCCTTTCTTGAGGTTGCCCGCGAATGTAATGTCTCGGGTGCAGCAATACACCAGAGAGTCCAGAGACTTATAAGGTTAGGTGTGATTTCCGGATCACAATTTATCCTGGAACCGAAGAAATTGGGTTACCGCACGTGCGCTTATATAGGGATTTTTCTTGAAAATGCTTCCTTATTTAATGATGTATCTGAGAAATTAATTAAAATACCGGAAATAACCCAATGCCATTATACAACAGGCCAGTATTCAATGTTTATTAAAGTGTATACCAGGGATAATGAACACCTTAAGGATATTTTAACGAGTAAAATTCAGTCAATAAACGGTGTTTCAAGAACCGAAACTTTTATTTCACTGGATGTTCTGGTAAGCAGGCAATTACCGGTAATTGAGGAAACCTCTTAAATATTCCGGGTTTGCCTTTGCCTCACAACTTCATATATAACAATCGATGCAGCCACACTTACATTGAGCGAACCAATTGATCCGAACATTGGTATTTTAAC
>CAZOLY010000094.1:0-12722 GCA_964580815.1 uncultured Bacteroidales bacterium | reverse complement strand
CCGTTGGCACCCCTTGATCCGTAAATAGCTGTTGATGATGCATCTTTCAGTATTTCTATTGACGCAATATCCTCAGCGTTTATGTCGATATTGTCCCCATAAGGTATGCCGTCAACAATTACCAGGGGATCGTTTGTGGCCGTGAGGGAACGTTTGCCTCTAATCAGAATATCAATGTCAGAACCTGTTCTCCCATTGTCGCGGGTAATGTCAGCCCCCGCTATTTTACCCTGGAGAGATTCCAGTACATTGTTTGACTTCACTTCAGTAATTTGTTCATCATCAACCGACACTATGGATCCTGTAATATCACTTTTCTTCATTGTACCGTAGCCAATAACCACAACCTCTTCCAGCTCCGCAATATCTTCAATTAAAGTAATATCAATATTGCTTTTCCCTTGTACTTCAACCTGTTCTGGCAGATAACCGATAAATGAAAAAACCAAAGTGCTGTTAATATCAGGGACATCTATGGAATAGTTTCCATCAACATCAGAGACTGTTCCGGTTGTTGTACCTTTAATTACTATGTTTACACCAACAAGCGGATATCCATTCATGTCCGTCACTATTCCGGTAACAGTATTTTGCGCAAACAAAACAACACCGGACAGCATAAAAAGCACGAAAAAGGTGAGCTTCATCATGGATTAAGTAGTTTTAGTTAATAAAAGTTCATTTTATTTTATAAAGAAATTTAAGTTTCAGAGAACCAAACTTATTAGCAGAAAGAGACTAAGGATTAATAGAATAATGATAATGCCAATTGAAATATACATCCGTGTAACCTTTGACCTTAATCCTTTATTCATTATTAATTGCTGTTACGGAAAATTCAATGTAAACTTAATATAAAGCGGCCACCGGAGAGTTTTTAATTATTGCAATTTAACCTGTTAGAAATATCATATTGCTGTACAAAATTTCCAATTTATATGCGCAGGATTTTCATATAATAGCAATATATGTCTGATTATCAATAGTATAGACAACTTAAGATTTATTGGCCAATTCGCTTAAAAAATACCTGCTTAAATCAGGCTTCATGGATCGGCTATTGTGTATCGGGTATCAGCTAACCCGGCTCAGGAAACGGAAAGTGGTTGCCAGCCGGTTCAGGAGTATTCTGAAGGATTAACATTATAGAATTCCTTAAAGCATTTTCTGAAATAATTCACTTCTCTGAAGCCTACCTTATAGGCTACTTCTGAAACGTTCAGATCTGTTTTCTTAATTAACTGGGCTGCACGTTTTATTCTTAATGTCCTTATAAATTCCTTGACTGTCATGTCACTTATAGCACGAAACTTCCTGTATAACTGCACTTTGCTGATCCCTATTTCCCGTGAGAATTCATTAACACCGAAATCAGGATCGTGCAAATTATCTTCAGCAATTTTTATTGCTTTTTTTATAAACCTCTCCTCCGAGGATGTTATCTCTATATCTTTAGGTTCAAGAAATATCTGATGGCTGTATTTCTCTTTTAGCTTATGCTGTGTTTTCAGCATCTGTTCAAGCCTGACTTTTAAGATCTCGGGATCAAAGGGTTTTGAAATATAGGCATCAGCACCTACCAGGAATCCGTCCTTTTCATGTTCTTTGGATGACAGGGCTGTGAGCAGGACAATTGGTATATGGCTTGTTATGACGTCATTTTTTAGTTGCGCGCAAACTTTTCTGCCATCCAGTTTGGGCAGTAAGATGTCGCATATAATTATATCCGGAATTATTTCCCGGGCCATCAGCAGTCCTTTTTCTCCGTCATAAGCTTCATAGATATTATATACTTTTTCAAAAAACTTCTTAATAAAATATACCATATCATGGTTATCCTCAATTATAAGCAATATTGGCAAACTACTTTCAGATAATCTGTCTCTTGCTATTAAGATATCGTCCCCGACCATATTTTCTTTTTCCGGTATTTCAGGTACTTTGGTCTCTCCTGTTGCATAGTCTTCAGCCTTTCCCTGAAGGTCTTTTCTTTCATAGGGCAGGTATACTTTGAAAGTCGTGCCTTTACCTTCCTTGCTGGATGCTGAAATAGAGCCGTTATGAAGTTCAATAATATCTTTTGATAAAGCCAGGCCTATTCCACTGCCCCCGCTTCTTATAAACTGGCTTTTTTCACTCTGGTAGAAGCGTTCGAACACCTTGTCGATCTGATCCTGGGGTATTCCAATGCCTGTATCTGAAATTATTATCTCAACCACCTTATCACTAATTTCTTCTTTAATGTTTTTATCAATTTTCCTGTATATAAGTGAAATCAATACAGATATTTTGCCTTTATCCGGAGTGAATTTAAATGCATTGGATAAGAGGTTATATACAACCATCTCGAGCTTGTCAGGATCGAACCAGATAAAAATCTCATTGATCACAGTCTTCAATTCAAGTCTTATATTTCTCTCTTCTGCCAGTTCTGAAAATGAATTAATAATATCCTTAATAAATTTTACAAGATCACCCTTTGTCAGTTCGAGTTTAAGCTTGCCTGCTTCAAGCTTCCTGTACTCCATAAGCTGATTAACAAGAGACAGTAATCTTTTGGCATTGCGATGCATAATTTTTAAATGATCCTTGGTTTCTTCATTAACCCTGTCACTTTTCAGTAAGTGTTCAAGCGGGCTTGTTATCAGGCTTAATGGGGTGCGTATCTCATGAGAAATATTGGTAAACAATTTGAATTTCATCATATCCAGCTCATGCATACGCTGTGCCTGCATTCGTTCGAACACGATCTGATTCTTAAGCTTGGCCCTGTTAGTAAGAATAACTATTATAAGATAAATTGACGCTCCTATTAAAAGAACCAGGAATATTTTAAACCATAATGTTTTCCAGTAAGGGGGAAGTATAGTGATATACAATTCACGTGGCTTTTCATTCCACACATTATCGTTATTGGACGCTTTAACATAAAAAATGTACTCCCCGGGATCAAGATTTGTATAGGTCGCACTTTTTTGTTTTCCCACGAAGTTCCAGGAATTTTCAAAACCTTTTAACATGTAGGCATATTGATTATCTGAAGGGGATTCGAAATTAAGTGCCGAATATTCGATTGTAAATACGGAGATGCTGTAGGGAATAACTATTCTTTCCGTTTCATTTACGTGTGAGCTCAGTAAGACATAATCATTATATTCCTGGTCAATGTTAACTGACTTATTAAATATCCTGAAATCTGTAAATACGACACTGGGCTCAAAAGTATTTAACTTTACATCTGCAGGGTTAAAAAGGTTAAATCCGTTTATACCCCCGAATAATAGTTCACCGTCTCTTGTTTTAAGAAATGCCTCGTAGTTGAACTTATTGTTTTGCAGTCCGTCCTGCTTGAAATAATTGATAAATTTCTCATTTACAGGGTCGAATTTTGAAAGCCCGTTAAGAGTAGAAATCCATATAAAGTTATTATCGTCTTCAAGAATTCCATAGATCGTATTATTGGGCAATCCATCATCGGTATTATAGATTCTTATCAGGTTAAAATCCTTATCCAGTTTATAAAGGCCTTTCCCCCTTATGCCAAGCCAGTAATATCCTTTCTTATCCTGGTAGACAATACGTGTATAGTAATCATATTTTTTAATGCTCTTTGTTTTACTGTCATATTTTGTTAACGGAAGGTTCTCACTGGCGAACCAAAGATTATGATACCTGTCTTCGTCAATACGGTTCACAAAATTGGTGTTAAATGAATCCTTGTAGTGAACAAATATTCCTTTTACAGGGTCATACCTGTCCAGGCCATTTTCCGTTCCCACCCATATCTTGTCATTACTGTCCTGGAATATATCCCATACCCTGTCATCACACAGACTGTTAGGATCATTGACATTATTTTTAAAAACACTTATTTGTTCTTTCTTTTTATCATATAGAATAATTCCGCCCATGAAAGTTCCTATCCATATTCTGCCATATTTATCTTCTAACAGGGCTTTTACATTTTTTTCCTTTAGATTTTTAAAAGGGCCATAATCAAAAAGATATACAAATACTCCTTTTTTCCTGTCAAAAATATTTACACCGCCGGCTTCAGTGCCGATCCAGATGTTACCTCTGCTGTCTTCTAGAAACTCCCAAATTTCAGGGTTATTCAGGAATCTTTTATCATTCGACGCGGCCTTATAATGTTTAAAAACCTGGATGTTCTGATTTAAATAACTAAGGCCGCTTCTCGTTCCGATCCAGATATCA
The DNA here is from genome assembly GCA_964580815.1 of uncultured Bacteroidales bacterium. Classification (GTDB taxonomy): domain Bacteria; phylum Bacteroidota; class Bacteroidia; order Bacteroidales; family UBA10428. The sequence goes on along the minus strand of CAZOLY010000094.1, from coordinate 8,507 downwards.
CCCTTTTTATCCTTAAAAATGGATAAAACCGAATTATGGCTAAGGCTGTAAGGATTATAATCGTCATGCTCAATTAGTTCTGTCTTATTTGTTTTTGTATTAAATATATAAAGGCCCCCCCTTGTACCTATAAGCAAATTATCGTTTTTATCTTCCAGTATAGCCCTTATAGTCTGGCTTCTTAACCCATCCTGTTCAAGTATATAATTTTTAAACGACTTATCAGTACGGTCAATTTTTTTTAGTCCTCCCAGATAGGTGCCGACCCAAATGTTACCATAGGAATCTTCATCTATGGACATCACCTGGTTAAACCTGCTATCGGACTGGTTGTCCTGTTTAAACTGGAAATGCACAAATCCCTTATTATCCCTGTCCATATAATCAAGTCCGTCATTTGTGCCAATCCATAGTATACTGTCCTTATCAATAAATACTATGTTTACGGCATCATTGATAAGGCTTGACGAATCATATTTATTATGGGAATATTTCTTCAGCGTTTCAGATTCATAATGAAAACAATATAATCCTTCATTTGTCCCCAGCCACAGTCTTTTCCGGGAATCCTCAACTACTGAATTTACCTGCTTATCAGTTAGTGTATAATTATCATATAATTTATTTGTAAATCTCTTAAAATTGTCAAATTTATATCTGTATAAGCAAAGACCTCCTCTTTCTGTGCCAACCCATAAGTTGCTGTTTGAATCCTCGTAAATTGTCCGGACAAGGACCCCGTTTAATGAGTTTGTATCAGACTCATTATACCTGTATATTTTAAATGTATAACCGTCAAACCTGTTCAGTCCGTCTGAAGTGCCGATCCATAAATACCCCCGCCTGTCCTGATATATGCATTGGACATAAGGATTTGACAAACCCTCTTCAATAGAATAATTTTGAAATTTTATTATATGGGACTGCGCAATACCATTATGTGCTGAAAAAAATGATACAATTAATAAGATCGGTATTATTCTTATCCTGCAATAATTCATGGTTTGACTGTGATAATTTGATATCAAATAATATGTAAAAATATATAATGAAAATTAATAGTCAGGCCTTTTTAAACATTTTAAACTTAAATATCCCGGCTTTTTGAAGAAAATACATTATTGAATTCAATAAAACTCCCAGTCCGTATCTGATGCTTCTTCTGAAATTTATTGATGAAGCTTCACTGAAGTATTTGGTGGGGCATGTAATCTCAGCTATTTCAAATCCCATGTAAAATATCTGTGCAATAACCTGGTTATCGAAAATATAGTCATCTGAATTTTCTTTATAATTGACAGACTGCAGCACATTCCTGGTAAATGCCCTGTAGCCCGTATGGTATTCAGATAATTTCTGGTTCATAAGCAGGTTTTGAATAAATGTAAGCATACGGTTTGCGATGTATTTATATACAGGCATACCTCCTTTTATAGCACCCCTTCCCAGTATTCTTGAACCCAGCACCACTTCATATACACCGTTAGCAATAAGATAGCACATGGAATGTATTAGCCGCGGGCTATACTGGTAGTCGGGATGCAGCATAACTATAATATCGGAATTAAGTTCAAGTGCCTTATTATAACATGTTTTCTGATTCCCCCCATATCCCTTATTCTCTGAATGTTCAATAATATGCTTAATGCCCAGTTCCCTGGCCTTTTCTATTGTCTTATCGCTGCTTAAATCATCAACAAGCACCACATTATCAACAATATCGGCAGGTATTTCCCTGTAAGTCTGCTCCAGTGTATTCTCAGCATTATATGCGGGAAGGACAACCGTAATAATTTTATTGTTTATCATTTGTATTGGTTTGTTCAGGATCTCTTTCACAAAAAACAAATCCGTTTTTCTCATACAATAACTTAAGTTCAGGATTTTCTTCCAATTTCTTATCCTTCTTGTCAGCCTTAATTGAAAAATATACTTTCTTGTCTATATCACCCTTTAGCAGCCACTGCTCATCATATGATTTATCATTTTCAGGCTTTTTCTTACATGTATAAAAATATTGAGCATAGCTTTTATACCCCAAGGTACTAAAATAAGCATCTTCATCTCTTTTGTCCTTATAAAATTGAATTACTGCATTCTGTACATATTTTTCAACCCGCGGTGCGATAGTCAGGATACTCATAAATACGAATGCTGTTGATGCGGCAAAAAGTGTTATAATTCCCTTTGCAAAATGTTCTTGCTTGTTGCAGAACACAAAAATTAATACCCCTGATGCCAGTATAATTCCTATTGCTGAAATCAGTCCCGGCCAGCTTACATCTGCCTGTAAACAGCCTGCAGCAAACTGGTTATGTATCTTTCCCGAATCAATAATCTGCTGTTTGTATTTGTTGACGACAGGCAAGGCGATAACCGCCAGTGCAAAAATAAAACCCAGGGATATAACCGGTAAATTAAGCCATCTGCTGTATTTTATCTCTTTATTAATAATATTATAAATAGTAAATGCGGCAAGGTAGGTAAGCGGGAAATAGCAAAGTGACGAATAATGGACAATCTTTGTTTTTACTATTGAGAATATTATAAGAACTACCCAAAAAAGAATTATCATCCATCTTCTGAAGGTACGCTGATAGAAATTGTCGGCAGGGTGCTTTACAAATCCCTCGATGGCAAATATCGAAGCCGGAAATACTCCTGCCAGAAGAATAACAAAATGATATAAAAAGAAACCGCCGTGGCCAGCGTCCTTTGTCTGGAATAACCTGGCCTGGTACCTGACAAAGCTGGCAACAACATCAAAATTGCCATTTATAATCTGCAGGATAAACCATGATCCGCCGACAATTAAAAGTATAAGGACAAAAATAAAAATGTTGGCCAGGGTAAGAGGTAACTTAAACCCGTTAAATATCCAGATTATGGTGACTGTTAAAATAAAAATTATAATTGCCACGGGTCCCTTGGTCAATATAGCAAGCCCAATGAACACGGCAGATAATAAGAAATGCCATATATTCTTCCTGTCTCCATTTTGTGTAAATAAAACAAAAAAGCAGAAACCTGAAAACATAAAAAAGTTTAGCCAGGGATCTATAATTCCTGATTTGAAATAGAAAAAAGGAAGAAAACTTCCCAGCCAGGCCATTACCCATATTAATCCGAACTTCTCATCATATATTCTCCTGCCTGTGTTGAATAAAACCAGAAGTGTTAAGATCCCGCATACAGCATTAGGAAAGCGGGCAGCGAATTCATTGATCCCGAATATTTTCATTGATATTACCTGCATCCATATAAACAGGGGGGGTTTTTCCCAGAACGGCTGAAAGTCCACCTGCACTGTAAGGTAGTCTTTACTAACTGTCATTTCCCTGGCCGATTCAGCAAAATTAACCTCATCCCAGTCGAAAAGATGCATCCCTCCCAGAAAAGGTATAAATAACATTGCTGCGGTAAGCACAATCAGAATCCGGTAAATCAATATTCTATGTCCTTTTATATTTGTCATCCTTTGTTAGTAATGATATAAGTGATTTATCAGGCACCGCTCCTGCCAGAAAAAAAATAACATAATAGAAAACCATGCCTCCGGCAACTCCTATTAATGAGCCAAAATAAATGTCTATCAAAAAATGTTGCGAAAGATATACTCTTGAATAAGCAACCAGGCATGCCAGAAACAAAGATGATATCTTTACAAGATTGTTTTTTGATACCAGTGCTATACAAACAAAAAATCCGAATGTCGTTGCTGCATGGCCGGAAGGAAAGCTATACCTGTCATAAATCTTCACTCCCTCAACAAAATACAAGTCATAATTATCTTTAAAGTACATCGCGGGCCTTACCACATGATCAAAAATAGTCCTTTTAAGGATCTGAACATCAATTCCTGTAGCAAGATATGTGGCAAAGAAAAGCAAGGCCTTCCTGAACGAAACTATTAGAAGGCAGATGCAAACAAACACAACAAAATACCCGTTGCCGAGGAAAGTAATGATTTTAAAAAAGCTGTCAGAAAAACCATTATGGAACTGATTAAGGTAAATGTGTGTTTCAGCCCTGGAATAAGTAATCAGAAAAAAAGATGTAAATGCTAATATTATAAGGTATGGAATAAAAAAATAAATATTGTTCCTGATTATTTTCAAGATTAATTTTTTAGTTATTAATTAGGATAGCAAATATATTAGAAAATATTTTTAAGGCTGCATTTAAATCTTTATAAACTTGGAGGAAAATAATTTATCATTTTCCCTGATCAGAATAAAATAAAGGCCTTTGGAAAGGGAATCTACATCCAGCCGGTAGTACTGGGTATTACTTTTAAAGTTCTCAATAATCCTGCCCGATGTATCTGCTATATATATTCTGTATTCTTCAACCGGTTTACTAAATTGAATTTCCAGCTTGTCTCTTGCAGGATTAGGTGTTATAATATATTTTCTTTCTTTTTCAAGATAATTCTGCACATTAACATCCATCAGGAGCCATTTATCAGGATCAACTTTTAAGTCCGTCACTTTCTTATCTAGAAATATCTTATATTGATCATAGTTTGACCGCTGCCGCATTAATATTGACGTATCACCCTGGTTAAGCTTAATCCTGTATTCAACGAGCGTATTGAATACCGGACTGGCAGCAGAGCTGGATGTTTGAAAGGAATTTATTGTAAGCGTATCATTATTATAATCCCAGCTCACATCTAATATCGGATAGCCTTCACCAAAATACCACTGGTTAAAAAAATCAGTAAAATCTTTGCCGGTTTGCTCTTCAAGAATCATCTTAAAATCCAGTCCGGTTGCCACACTATCCTTAAATGAAGACTGGAATTCCTTTAGCACATGAAAAAACAAGGAATCATCCTGTATCTCGTGTCTTATCATATGAATAACTGCCGCTCCCTTTTTATAAGAAAGCCTGTTATCAAAAATTCGCCTGTGATCACTAATATCAGTGTCAGGAATATAGATAGTTCCTCCGGGTTCTGTTTTAACATAATCATGAGCATCAGACATCCAGAGTGAAGCTTTATCCCGGGAAATTAAGTACTGGTTTGCAATGTATTCGGAATAGCTGGCAAATCCTTCATTGATCCATATGTCCTGCCATGTTGCGCAGGTAACATTATCTCCAAACCATTGATGTGCCAGTTCATGAGCAATAAGTTCAAATGAAAAAAATCCCAGGGTAGTCATCGTCTGATGCTCCATGCCTCCCCCCATTGGCACAATAGTATGTCCGTATTTTTCTTCCCTGAAGGGATAGAGCCCGAATTTCTCAGAGAATAGTACTACCAGATCTTTGGTTTTATCAATATTAACCTTATTATCAGTTAAAAAATCCGCTGTATTATATATGTAATTTTGAACGAGAATTGAGTCTTGAAATCCGTCGATATTAACATAAAAGCTATAATCATTATAGTCTCCTACGGCAATGGAAATAAGATAATAGGCAATAGGATAATGAGATTTCCATTCATACCTGACCTTATTTCCGGGCAGAGAAACTGTTGAAGTAAGTATTCCGTTTGACCCGGCCTTTAAACCGGAATCGGTTGTTACAAAGATATAAACAGAGTCGGCTTTATCTGTAATAACCTGCTTGCAGGGGAACCACTTTTTAGAATAATAAGGCTCGGAAAGTGTAAAGGTAACATTTTTCCCAAGCTGATTACTTCTTTTATTGTAAATGCCGGGATTTGAATCACCGGCACTGACAGACCCGGAATAAAAAATCTGTATGCTTGCCAATGAATTTTTCCCGTGATCTGTGCCGGAAGTAACAGTGATTTTATCATCCTGATGGATAAAATCTGCTTTTACACTGTCCAGCAGGACAGAATCAACAGTATAATCATTTGCAAGTTCAAAAATAAATTCATTCAGAGGTGAGTCAATTATCCTGACAAGAATTGTCGCCGAACCTGACAAATAATTTGTTGTATCGCTGGCTTCAAGATCAAGCTTATAAAATTTTACATCATAATTACTCATTAAGGCATTATTCCCTGAAGATGAGATTGTCTCTGTATTACACAAAAACAAAATTACCAGTACCACTAATTTCATAATAATATTTAACAAAAAAGCAGCCAATCAGGTTCAATCTGCGTGTTAGTTCTTTTATAATTCTCAAATTTATTATAAGTTTTAAATATTTCCTTGTTTTTATTGATTTAGCATTACTGTGATGATATTTATCATTTTCAAAACCGGCGAAAATAAAAAGTCCCGATTTAAAACCGGGACTTATAAATACCTAAAACTAATAAACCCTATCAAATGATAAATCTAGCGACTGTACTAAATACTTACCCTAAATCTAAATAAATCTAGTCAATAATAATAAACTTACTGGTCTCAAAGATAGAATAAAAAGAATTTCATTTTTTATGAATTACAATGATATATATTATCATTTGGTGATGATATATATCATTTATTCAAAAAAATAATCCCGGATTAACCGGGATTATTCAACACCTAAAACTAATTAAATCCTATCAAACGAAAAACTTACATCAATACTAATTATTAACCCTAAATCTAACTAAACCTTAAATTATTTTTAACTATGAACAAAATCTATGTTTTTATTTAATTAAATTTACGAATATATTAAATATAAGTTCATATTAATCAAGTGATATATGTTATTATAATATGATGATATTCATCACTATTAAATACAGAACTAAACGGATTTTTTTACTATTATCCTGTTATCCGATATGCGTATGTGCAGACGATAAAAACATATAAAAAGAAGGGAGCTATTATTTGATTTTTTTAAGTCTTATATCCACGGCATTCCTATGTGCAACCAGTTCTTCTGCCTCAGCCATAATTTTTGTTGCAGGACCTATCTTTTTTAATCCTCTTCTGCTTACTTTCTGAAATGTTATTTTCCTGACATAGTCATCGAGGTTCAGTCCGTTATAAGCTTTTGCATATCCGTTTGTCGGAAGGGTATGATTAGTGCCTGACATATAGTCCCCTGCGCTCTCAGGAGAGTAATTACCGATAAATACCGATCCTGCATTGGTTATCTGTTCGGCTATCCTGCCAGCATGCCGGGCAGAAATTATTAAGTGTTCGGGAGCGTATGAATTGATAATATCTATAATATCTGTCATGTTTCTCATAAGCAGAATCCTGCTATTTTGCAATGATTGCCTGGCAAGTTCTTTTTTTGGAAGTTCATCAATCTGTTTCTGCAGTTCTTCACTGACCATTGTAATAACTTTTTCTTCTGCAGTTGCTAATATTACCTGGCTGTCCGGATTGTGTTCCGCCTGGGACAACAGATCAGAGGCCACAAATTCGGGACAGGCCGAGATATCAGCAATAACGGCCACTTCAGATGGGCCGGCAGGCAGGTCTATAGCAAGCCCATCCATTGTTACAAGTTGTTTTGCAGCTGTGACATATTGATTTCCCGGTCCGAATATTTTATAGACCCCGGGTACCGTTTCTGTTCCGTAGGCCATAGCGCCTATAGCCTGAGCACCACCAATTTTAAATATTGCCGTAACACCCACCAGTCCGGCACAATATAATATTGCAGGGTTTATGCTGCCTTTTTTATCAGGAGGCGTGCACATGATAATATCTTTGCATCCTGCGATCCTGGCTGGTATTCCAAGCATAAGCACTGTCGAAAACAGCGGGGCTGAGCCCCCCGGAATATAAAGTCCGATTTTCTCAACCGCGACACTTTTTTGCCAGCATTTTACTCCCCTGACGACATTAATAATTCTGGTCTTTTGTTTTTGTGATGAATGGAATTTTTCAATATTCACCATGGCAAGGAGTATTGCATGTTTTAGTTCCCTGCTTATTAATTTTTCAGATTGATTTATCTCTTCCCTTTCCACCGCAAAGCTTTCCAGGTTCACACCATCAAATTTCAATGAATATTTTTTTAATGCCTCATCACCATTCTCTTTGACGTCGGTCAATATTTTCCTGACTGATTCATAAATCAACTTATTATCATACACAGGGCGTTTTAAAATGTCTGCCCATGTGCCCGGTTCAGGATATCTTATTATTTCCATTTTAAAATATTAGCAAAATTAATACGTTTATTCATTGCCAGAAAATTACCTGAAATTAATAGCCCTAGTCCTATTACAGCTGATTTGCCAGGACTATAATCTTCGAAAATAATTGACACAATAACTGCTATCACAGGTACAATTAAAATAACATAAGAGGCCCTGTCAGGTCCTATATTTCCTATTAATTTCAAATAGAAGCTGAAAGCTGTAATAGAACCAAATATAGCCAGGTACAGGAGTGAAATTATATATGGAGCTGACACCTCAAACTTCAACTCTGTTCCTGCTATCAGTGCCACAACAAATGTGAATAAAGAACCATATGTCATGCCGAATGCATTAGTCTGGATAACCGGCAGCTTATGCTTCTGGTTATATGCTGATGTAATATTTCCCAGTGATGCTAAAATAATAGAAATTAAGGATATTATTAATGCATAGAAATTCTTATCAGACAAGCTGAAGA
>CAZOLY010000093.1:0-12778 GCA_964580815.1 uncultured Bacteroidales bacterium | reverse complement strand
GGGGATCACCGGCGGGTATGGGAGGCTGGCGGCTATCATGCCAGTCTTTTTCATCTATCGGCCCGTCACCATTAGCATCAATCAGCAGATCACTCCTTGTCCATGTCTCCCTGTCTCTCCAGCGTGGTTCCCTGGCTGCTATATCTACTGCATCACCATGATCCCTGGTATAGTATATATATACAGCGCCAGTGAATCTTGCACTTTCTCCGCCTGTATAATTGGCATTTTCCAGTGTGATCCCGCTTCCGCTTCCATCGAAATTAATAATATTGGCTACCTCATCAAGGTCAGCAAGGTCTTCCGATGAGCGGGTATAGGGAGATTCATCAAGCACCTTGCCCGGCACAAACACATTGTCGCTGGCACCGTCACAGTCATCCTCATAATATGAATACCGGTATATCACTGTTGGAAGAGATGAGAAATCACTGTGCCTCACCCTCCAGTAATAAGATAATACATTTCCGCTCTGGTTCGTGGTTGGCAATATTGCATCAACCGGATTAACAGTAATATAACCGTCATCCGTAACATTGCTTATTGTAATCAGGCAGGGAGTATATTTTGAATTGCCGCCCATAGTGAAATCTATCCCGTCCAGTCCTATGCCAACCGGAAATTCAAATATATTATCACCTTCGGTAGGATCTATACCTGTTGCCGGAACATATATTGTCAGTCCGCCATCTGAAGCATTTCCCGATGTAATAAACATATCCTCCACTGATGGCTGTCCGCCCACAGTCTCGGCAGGATCTAAATTAACATAAAGCTCGTCCAGTTTTAAATTGTGAGTATTAAGGTTTATACGCCCGTGTCCCCAGTCCAGCCTCTGCATGTAAACATCGCTGTTGAGGGTAATTACCTGGTTTGCACTGCTAAGCCTGACATTTCCGAATTGTGAATTATCACTGGTGAACAGCTTAAAGGGATCCGAATTAAAATATACCAGGTCATTATTACCATTTGATGTAGCATCAGGTGTAGCACTGGCAGGATCATAAATCCCCAGTGTGCCGTAATTTATTAAAGTGTCGATATTGAATCTGATACTGTGAAATCCCTGGTCGACGATACCACCTTGGAGAATAAACGCGTCTCCGTCAATATGCAATAGAACATTTGACGTGCCTTCGAGGTCGGCTCCTGCTTTGCTTGATGCAAGCGTCACAGTCTTGTCCTGGGGCTTATCAATTACCATCCTCCAGAAGAACTGTTCATTGGCACCGCTTATATTGTAAAAAGCAAGCTGACTGTCATCGTTACCGTTAATGGTAGTTGTATTGGGTGTTCCTGCATTATATACATAGGTGGCACCGGCATTTATTGTAAAGTCTCCTCCTATTGCCACATTGAAGCCAGCGTGATCAAATGTAACACCCGTTCCAAGGGTAAAGTCATTCAAAACAGCGAAAGAGTGAAGTAAATTAACGTTTGATCCGGTTCGAATGTCCGCGTCGTAAAAGGGAGCGGTTGAATATATCGTTGATGTATTATTATAGTCAATAATAAGCTCGCCTCCTGTAACATATATTTTGCCCGGTGATGATTCAATTCTTAGGGCTCCGGTAGTTGAAATTTCTTCAATAATTAATTGCCCCCCTGTCATGGTGAAGACCATGTTAGGATCAACGAGTCCGAATAAAGGCTCTGAGTTTTTAACTTCCCCGTTTCCCCTTATTCTTGTTATCCCGCCTGTTTGAATGTAACTGTAGTAGCCGGTAGATGCAAATCCGCTTATTCGCAGCTGTGTCAGACTAATCTCTCCGCCATTTATCTGCAGATTGCCTGCAGCTTCATCGCGGTAGCACATACCTGAACTATTGCTGGACGAGTAGAATCCGTCATTAATAATGAAGTCACCGAACAAATAAGTTCCCTGGTCGCCAGTGGCATCTACTATACCATTGGGTGTAGCATATGATAATCCTGAAAAATCAAATGCAGTAGTAGTTGTGGAGTAGACTTCGACATTTTCACCATCAAGCACAAATTTTGCATTAGCTCCTATAGCCCAGTCATTTCCGCCTTCTGTTAATGAAGGGATGAGCAGTTCGCCTGTAAGTCGTAGTGTTCCTGCCTTAATCCAGAGGGCTTTCCTGTTTTCGGGATGTCCGGGTACTGTTGAATCCATGGCGTCGTCATTTGTGCAGAACAGTCCGAAATGGCTTTTGTCCTGTGCATATAAAGCCAGTTCATAAGTCTGGTCAGTTCCCTTGTTTATTACCAGTATATAAAGGTCAGTGGTATTATAACACTGGAATGTATTATTTTGAGCGCCGGTAAATACCAGTGACACGGCTCCCGTTGTAGTGCGGTTCTGATAATTGGGGACAGCCTGGTTCGTCAGACGAATGATCCCGTAATTTGTAAAGTCGCCATTAACTGTAAATATATGGTATCCTTTATGGAAATTACCATAACCGGCAGCAGCTGCCCCGCTGTATGCATCTGCCGTACCGACCCTTATCGAACCGTCACTGTCGACCAGTACATCACCATTAACTGTAAGATTTAACCTGGTAGTACTGGAATTATCGTTTATCCTGAATATACCGCTGGTTACCGTGAGGTTGCCGTTAAGCTGGTAATCAGCAAGCAATGTAAGGGTGTTAGCGGGATTGTCAAGGTCAATTACGAGATTATAAAAAGTACTTTCACTGCTTAAATTATAACTATTGCCATAATAAATTACCGTTCCCTCACCCTGTCCGGCAGTTACAAAATGAGTGGAATCACCGGCAGGGAAATTATCTGCTGACAGCAGAATCTTCCCGCTCCCCCTGATTTCCGAAAAATTATGTCCCGTCGTTGTTGTAAAGTCAAGGCGGCCATTAACTGTTAATATTGCATTTGATTTGTTATCATTTCCTGGTTGGACTGTTACAGTCCTGCCAGTCAGTATTACCACATTATCCGTTGCACTTGTCGGTGACGTTGTCGGTGTATAATTAAAGGGATTGTCAGGCAGGGCACCCGACGGATCAAGGGTCCATATTGACGGATCTTCCCAGTTTCCGGAGACCATTGTATACCATGTGGACGCGGATGAAGGAACTATGAATGTAAATAATACTAAAAATAACAGTATACAGTCTTTTATTGTTTTCGACAAACCAGCATTTTTATTATTATTCATGGCAAAAAATTATAAGGATTTTGGTGTTGTTTATATCTTATTTTGCTTTAAAGGAGATAAAGTTATACAGTACATAAAATTAATATTATTATTAATTTATTGAAAATATATTAACTTAATACATAGTGAAATAAATACAATAAAACTTATGAAGATAATTAACATCCATCAATGTTTAAAATATATTTTTTAACACTGTAATAATATTAAGGTTGATAAGGAAAGTTTTAAGATACAAATAATATAAATTGTATAAATTTCTTTTTATAAAAAGTAAAAATTACATTAGCAGTTAATTTAAAATATTAGTATAGTAAATTAGCATAAAAAAAAGTTAACTAACAATGAGCAAGGAATATACAAATGAATTATTACTGGACTTTGGAAACGACGGACGGGCACTGATACCTGTTATAACACAGGACTTTCATACCAGGGAAGTCCTGATACTGTCATATACAAATAAAGAAGCATTTGATGAATCCGGGAGGAGCGGCTATGCTACATATTTTAGCAGGAGCAAGCAGGAGATATGGAAGAAAGGAGATACATCCGGTGATTATTTAAAAATTAAGGAAATAAGAGTAAATTGTGAACAAAATTCGCTGCTGTATCTGGTAGTACCTGAAGGAAAAGGAGCCTGCCATGCGATGAGGGAGAATGGATTGCCTCATACTACATGTTATTACAGGCGACTGACACCTGGCAATAAACTTGAGTTTACTGAAAGATAATAAATAATGGAAGAACAAATTTTAAAAATAGGAATGCCTGCCGGCTCACTGGCAGATCCGGAAAGAGGAGGCAGCTTAATAAAGCTGCTGGAATATGCTGGATTTAAAACCAGTGGATATGAATCAGGCGGTCCGAGCAAGTTCAGCACCATAAACTATTTATTTGGCTGGGACGGCAGGCCTCAGGAATTTGGATCGCAGCTGGGCATTAATGAGCTTGATGTTGCAATTGCGGGGGATGACTGGATTTATGAACGTAAACTTGAGATGCAGTATGAATACAATAAAAATATTGAGCTTGAAAAGATCCTGTCTTTGAGAAGAGGTTTCGTCAATATAGTAGGAATTGTCAATACTGATTATGAACATAATACAATTGAAGACTACCTGAAAATACTTTGCAGAGAAAAAAAAATAATTACTATTGTATCTGAAATGCCTTATATAGCACTTAACTGGCTGATTGAGAAACTGAAAAATATAGGTGAATACAAAAATTTTAGTAAATTTTCTGTTCAGAAATATAAAACCCCTCATAAAATAAGTCAGGGAATAATTGTATATGAAACCTGGGGTAAAACTGAGGCAAAAGTAAAAAACCTGGGAGCTGATATAGGTGTGGAGATTACCCAGACAGGAAATGCTATAAGAAACTACGGATTGAAAATAATTGATACTGTCATGAACTCGGAAACGGGAATATGGATTAGCCCGGGACTGAAAAAAGATGTAAAAAAAGCCGACTTATTAAAAATGTTCGTGCTTAACTTATATGGAGTGGTGAATGCAGAGAATAAAGTAATGATTCTTTTTAATGTTGCCAATAGTAATGTCAGGCAAATTGAACAGTATCTGCGTGATAACAATTTGTTCGCCGATGAGCCAACCGTAAATGCAGGTAAGACGTTCACCGAATTCAGCATACAGGTTGATATTACCAATCCTGTTATACCACTGGCTAAAATACGTTATGAACTTGCACAAAGAAAGGCAGTTAATATAAATACTATTCCCGTTGATTCGTCAATTCAGAACATGGATATTTTAGGTTTTTAAATATTCAGAAGATGACGATCGTCACCTTATCCTGATGATTTAAATCACCTTATTTTCTATTTATCACATTTAATTAACAAATATTTAAAATTAATGTATAAATAGTTGGAATTAGAGATTAAATAACAACTTCTTTACTCCGACTCAGGGTTAGCAGAAATTTACAAAAGCAATTAACAAAGGATCAACTCGGGACAAATTTTAAAATAGTGTACAAACATCTTAAAAACTAATGATGAAAGTCCTAAATCTAAAATATAAAATAATGAAAAGAACTGTTTTTTTAATATTTGTAATGAACATCCTCTTTTTGAATAGTTCAAATTCACAGGATGTTGTTTCGGCAGGTAATAATCCTGATAACAGGGTTGTGGTTAATAATGAAATGATCCAAAGATTCAATAATGCAGGAAAAGATGCAGAATACCTGACATGGCGGGATCTTATCACAGGCTATGACATACAATCATTGCAGGATTTTTATTATGCATATATAAACTGCGATTTTGACAGGGAAAGCATGAAGGACATTAAGTTGGCTCTTGAGCAGAAAAAGCTTGAAAATGAAAAGATTCTTCTGGAGTATGATACAGAATACCTGGCTAAAATAAGAAATATGAAGATACAGGTAAACATGCCGGGTAGTTCACAGATGATTGTTCAGAAGACAGACTAGAAAAGTAATACTAATTGCCCTTATATACGTTTATTTAAAACCGGCCGGAAATGTATATTAATAAGTAGACAGTACTTAATTGATAAGGATAATTTCATTTAACGGCCGGTTCCTTAAATGATAATTTCATATATTCCATCAGTTACTTAATTCCCGAAACTGGTAAAAAGTAACCCTCCGGTTATTATAAAACTTAATATTTTTGATTCATTTATTCAGCAGATCTTCCCTTATCGGACTGTAGCTGTCAACAATCCTGACATTTTTGCTCAATATCTGAATAGAATGAGGAATATTTGAGGGTATATAATACACATCCCCTTTTTTAAGATGTTTCTTTTTATCTCCTATTATTACAAACAGTTGTCCTTTTGCGATGTAAGATATTTGTTCATTTTCATGTGTGTGAACAGGATCAGGCTTATCCATGGGCCCTTCCGTATAATCAAAAATTACGGTCATGATATTGTTTAGGTAATAGACCTTTCTAAAGACTCCTTCCTCGACTTTTTCAACTTTAGTTTCATTTGTTGATGGATTTTCCATGAGTATAAATTTTAAATTATTATGAAACATAAGTTATCAAATAAGTACTGTCGTAAGTATCTCAGAAGCAATCTGCTATATTCCAGTCAACATAAAATAAATTTCATAAACAAATTTATAATATTCTGTTAATTAAATTTTAATTTTAATGTTATTTTCAGAATATGCAAAACATTTTAATGTCCTTGACGTAATATTCAATTGATCGGCAATATAATTGTTCCATAACTTGTTCCGAATGTTTAATAATTCTTCAATGAGACATAAAATATTAAATATTAAGAGATTACTTCTTAAAGCTTTAATATTGCTTATACTGACAGGTTGCAGTGGCTATAAAGATATGGTGGAAAGAAGAAATCTGATGATGCCAAAAAAATCAGAACTTCCAAGGAATAAGAAATACACGGAAGCAAAAAAAAGAAAGACTTATTCAAAGAAGGCGAAAAGGATTGGGAAAAAGAAATACCATTAGCAAAACCGGGGATTATTTTATTTTAAATATGACAGGGACAGTATAAGTTATTTTAACAGGTTGTCCGTTCTTTTTGCCGGGTATCCACAGGGGAGAAGAATTTACAACCCTTAAAGCTTCAATGTTTAATAAGGAATCAACACCACTGATAATTTTGGGATCAGTTACCCTGCCGGCATCATCAACAGTGAAATTTATCAATACTTCACCTTCAATTTTTAATTTTTTTGCCTCTTCAGGATATTTTAAATTCTTCTGTATATATTTCTTAAATTGCTCTATACCGTCACTACCAAAAATTGGAAGTACATCCACCCCTGCATATACTGTTGTTTCATAATATAAAGTATCTTCATTTTGCACGCCTACAGGTAATATTTCCTCCGGCTGCAAATATGCTTTTTCTGCAGATTTTTTTGTGCCTTTGCCTCTTACTGCTTCAAATTTTATAGGTTCCATTATTTCAGCCTCACTGACAGCTCCGGTTCCTTTACTCTCAGTACCCCTGTATACAGTCACTGTATTATCTGTTTTTGGCTGGGGTGCCTCAGGATTTACAGATTCTTCTGATTCCGGAATATCCGTAGCCAGTTCTGCTTCGGTAACACCGGCAACCGGTTTTAATTCTTTAATATCAGTCATTTCAGCCTTATCGTGAGACCCGGCAGCAGGCACATGTATTACGGGAACAGCTTTTTCTTCCGGCAAAGAGACTGGTTCTTTGTTCTTTTCCTGCTGCCCCTGATCCGGCTTTAACTGATTCTCTTTCTTTGTTGAAAGGTTCTCACTGACAATTTTGTCCTGTCGCAACCAGTTATTATTTATAAGCAGGAATAATCCTAAAATAATTAAGATTGAAGCAGCCAATGAAGAATATGCCAGTATTTTTCTATTTATAATTAATATTTTATGATCCCCTGTTTCAGATTTTTTGTCAATCTCCCTGTTAAGTTGCCCGACCGTTTTAACAAGTGAATCCTTTAACTTTATGTTTTTATATCCTTCAACTGCATCAGCACAAAAAGCACATTCATTAATATGTTTTTTCACATATTCATTCTCTTCGTCATTCAATCGGCCATACAGGTAATTATTAATAGTTGCAGCCGACAGGCAGCCACTATTTGAAAAGGGGGATTCTATTTTATTATTTTTTATCATCTGGATTAATCAGGTAGTTTTTCAGATTTCTTTTCCCATTTTGTATGTGGCTTTTAACCTCTTTTAATGAATATCCGGTAATATCTGCAATTTCTTTATAAGATTTATTTTCCAGGTACATTAATCTTATACAATTTCCCTGCTCTGCTTTAAGTTTATCCAATGCTTCATTCAGGTTTTCAGTCGCAATATCCGGATCATCTTTAAATAAAGGATGCATATGATGGTCTATTTCCATATTTTCTGATAAAGAATTATAAAATATTCTTTCCTTTAATTTGGTATATGACGAATCTGAACGAAGCAGCATTAAACAATGATTTTTTGTAACAATGTACAACCAGCTCTTAAAATTTGATACTTTATGTGTCTTCAGTTTTTCAATCAGGCTTTCAAATATTTCCATTACTGCATCCTTGCTCTTTTCCTCATTTTTCAAATACTTAAGGCAGACACCAAATACCAGATGCGTATATCTTTTAAACAGTTCGCCGATTATTTTTAGTTGTCCGTTTGAAAAATATTCTGCAATTAATTCTTCATCTGTAAAATTATGATTGATTTTTAATCTTTTATATGTATGCCGGTTAATTTTCAGAAACAATGTTTATTGATAATTAAGTTATAAAATTATATAAAACTTACCTTTTTATCAACGACAAATTATATACCACACTTTTCTGCATGCTGCCGGTAAATTTATTAACAAGGGTGCAATTACTGACAAGTTAGCTATAAGTTTTTTCTTTATAATGATTTCAGGTTTATGGAATTTCATGCTGCCCTGCATCTTATTACAAAATAATCACAAAATTTTATAAATCATGAAAACAACAAAAGTTGATAAATTTAAAAGGTTCATTGCATTAGGGACAGCGACGGTTACTGTTTTTTTTATGCAATTGAATGTGGCTTGCAGCCAGGTAGGTGAGAAGACAGATAAAACTCTTTCTCCCTATTTCTTCATAAAAAGTGATAATCCTGAACTGGATCAGTTACCGCTGAAGTCAACTTCGGCAGATGTGAAAATTGCAGGAGTGATTGCAGATGTTAAGATCACACAGGTATACAAAAATGAAGGACAGAGTGTTCTGGAAGCAATTTATGTTTTTCCGGCGTCAACGAGGGCTGCTGTCTATGATATGAAAATGAAAATTGGTGAGCGTGAAATATTTGCCATTATCCAGGAAAAAGAGAAAGCAAGGCAAACTTATGAGCAGGCCAGGAATGAGGGTAAAAGTGCGTCATTGCTCGAGCAGGAGAGGCCTAATGTTTTTCAGATGAGTGTAGCTAATATTATGCCAGGTGATATTATTCAGGTAGAACTTAAATATACCGAGTTCCTGGTACCTGAATTATCGGTATATGAATTTGTATATCCTACTGTTGTAGGTCCGAGGTACAGCAACCAGTCAGAAGAGTCGGCACCTGGAGATACATGGATATCAAATCCATATTTAATCGAAGGAGTAAAGCCAACATACTCATTTAATATTAATGTGCATATAGCTTCAGGATTGCCTATAAGTGATGTCCGGTCACCTTCACATGAAGTGGACATAAGCTTCGATAATATGACTATGGCTGATATCAGGCTTAAAAACACTGAACAGTTCGAAGGTAACAGGGATTTTATTTTACAATACCGCCTTTCGGGCAATAAAATAGAATCGGGAGTAATGTTATTCGAGGGACAGGATGAGAATTTTTTCATGGCAATGATTCAGCCTCCTAAAAATATTATCTCTTCTGAAATGCCACCCAGGGAGTATGTTTTTATAGTAGATGTTTCAGGCTCCATGTACGGATTTCCACTTGACATTTCAAAAGAACTTTTGCGGAACCTGATAACAAACCTGAGAAATCAGGACCGGTTTAATGTGCTATTATTTGCAGGCAGTTCAAGTGTTTTGTTTGAAAGATCCATGCCTGCAACCACCGAGAATATTAATAAAGCGATTCAGCATATAGATAACCAGAGGGGAGGGGGCGGAACGGAACTTCTTCCTGCTCTGAGGCGGGCACTTGATCTTGAAGGTACTGAAGACTATTCGCGGACTTTTATTATTGCAACGGACGGATACGTAAGTGTTGAAAAAGAAGCATTTGACTTGATCAGAGACAACCTGGGGAAGGCAAACTTCTTCGCCTTTGGAATAGGATCGTCAGTAAACAGATATATAATAGAGGGTATGGCACACGTCGGCATGGGAGAACCTTTTATCATTACAAATCCTGACCAGGCAGGAAAGAATGCAGAGAAGTTCCGTAAATATATTAGTTCCCCGGTGCTGACAAATATTAAAATGAAATATCCGGGATTTGATGTCTATGATATAGAACCTCAGAATATTCCTGATGTCCTGGCTGAAAGGCCAATAGTGGTAATCGGTAAATACAAAGGGAAAGCTTCCGGAAATATTGAATTGTACGGAAATACGGGGAAAGACAGTTATAACAATTCTATAAATCTTTCATCATCCAGGCCTTCTGACAGTAACAGTGCCTTAAAATACTTATGGGCAAGGCAGAGAATTATGTATCTTGATGATTACAATAATCTGGGTAATACCGGTGAACTTGCTGGTGAAATAACAAAGCTGGGATTAAAGTATAATCTGCTTACTAATTACACTTCATTTGTGGCAGTGGATTCAGAGATAAGGAATGCCGGAGGCA
This sequence comes from uncultured Bacteroidales bacterium, assembly GCA_964580815.1. GTDB lineage: Bacteria > Bacteroidota > Bacteroidia > Bacteroidales > UBA10428. The sequence goes on along the minus strand of CAZOLY010000093.1, from coordinate 2,309 downwards.
ATATGACAAGCATAAAACAGCCTCTGCCTCTGCCTGAAGGTGTGAGCAATTATGCTGTAGGCAGTGCCCCAAAAAGTGCCCTGAGATATTCGGGATACTCTGCCGGGTGCAAGAAAGTAGCATATGAAAATTTCGCAGACGCAGCAGATTACACGCCCTATGTCACACAAGAGGAAACCGAAAATGAAATACTCCTCATTGCCGAAAAAATGCCTGAATATACGGGCGGAGTTGAGGCTTTTAAAAAATATATATATGATAATATCAGTTATCCTGCTGAACTTAAGAATAAACAAATAACGGGAATGATTTTTGTAAAGTTTACTGTCAATCCGGATGGTTCACTCACTGATATTAAGATATTAAAGGGATTAAATGCCCTTCTTGACAATGAGGTAATCCGTATAATTAAACAGGCGCCGAAATGGAAACCGGGTTTGCAGAATGGGACACCGGTAAAAGTATCATTGACGATAGCCCTGGAATTTAAATAAAAAGCGTTAAGCAACAGAACCGTGACCTGGTGGCAGATAAAATGCCACCAGGTTTCTTTTCATAAACAAGGGTTAATCCCCCAGAAGACAAGGGATTCGAATCACATTCAATAAATTGTTATTTTTTTTGGTGGCAGTATTCTTAAATAAATATTAATTTAGTTGATTATTTTAAGTAAAAAACTTAAATTTTCTCTTTTAATAGAGCAGGCATGGAACAAAAAATATATACGGTAATTGTTGGCACGGGGAGTTATATACCGCCCAGGAGAGTGCCAAATGATGCATTTATAAATAACGAATTTTATGATATTAACGGAAAAAGAATAGAATTATCCAACGAGGAAATAATAAGGAAATTCGAGGAGATTACTGAAATTCGTGAACGCCGGTATGTTGAAGATGATCAGTCGGCTTCCGATATAGCATATCTCGCAGCCAAAGATGCATTGGAATCCTCCGGCATTGATAAGGAAACGCTCGATTATATTATTGTAGCCCATAATTTTGGGGATATAAGAACCGAAAGTAAACAAATAGACATATTACCCAGTCTGGCTTCGAGGGTTAAAGAGAAGCTGGGCATTGTAAATCCGAATACTGTTTCATATGATACCCCTTTCGGATGCCCGGGATGGCTGCAGGGGATGATCCAGGCCAATTATTATATAAAATCGGGCGACGCCAAAAGAGCTATGATAATTGGTACAGATACATTATCAAAGATATCCGATCCTCACGACAGGGACAGTATGCTTTATGCAGACGGTGCAGGAGCAACTATACTGGAAGCTTACGAAAGTGATAAGCCCGTTGGTATACTGTCGCATGTTACAAGGACTGATACGGTTGACCAGGCATATAATCTGTGGCTTGGCAAGTCTAATAATCCGAAGTACAAGGGTAATGAGCTTTTTTTAAAAATGAATGGCAGAAAACTATACAACTATGCACTGGTAACTGTTCCCCAGGTAGTTAAGGAAAGTATTGACAAGGCAGGAATTATGCTGAAAAATGTAAAAAAGATACTAATACACCAGGCTAATGCAAAGATGGATTATGCAATTGTACAAAGGATATTTAATTTGTATAAAGAGATTAAGATTCCAAAATTCATTCTGCCAATGACAATTTCGAAGTTAGGAAATTCTTCGGTTGCTACTGTTCCCACGCTTCTTAATTTATTGCTTACCGGGAAAATGGATAATCACAGACTGCTTCCCGGGCAGATTGCCGTATTTACATCTGTCGGAGCCGGCATGAATATTAATTCGGTTATTTATAAAGTACCGGATTTATAAAAGAGGGACAAAATAGGGATAGTGCCCCTGTTATAAATTAAAATTCATATCATTTATTAACATAAATTACTTTTATCATGAAAGCTTTATTACCTGTTACATCAGTTATGGTATTTCTATCAGTTGAGGTCCATGCAATAAATGTAAAATCTGAGATAAAGGAAGTTACTGTATACCAGCAGAATGCTAAAATCACAAGAGAATCCTCGGTAAGTATATCACCGGGAATTACAGAAATAGTGCTGGAAGATCTCACAAGCAGCATAATGCAAAATAGCCTGCAGGTGGAAATTGACGGGAAAGCCATCTTATTATCGGCAACATCGCGCATTAATTATATGTCTGGCCGGAAGGAATCTCCGCGAATAAAGGTACTTAAAGATTCACTGGACCTGGTTGATAATGAGATTTACTGGCTTCAGAATCAGAAAATCGTATATCAGGGCGAGGAAAAAGTAATTAATGATAATAATAAACTTGGAAGTGAACAGGAGGGTATGAATGTGGAAGAGCT
>CAZOLY010000092.1:0-12837 GCA_964580815.1 uncultured Bacteroidales bacterium | reverse complement strand
GGAAAATTTTAATTTCATGACTACCGGCCAATACGGAGGAATCGGAGCACTTATAAGAAAAGCCGGAGATTACTCAATGATTTCTGAGCCGTACCGCGATTTCCCTGCCTTCAAATCAGGACTAATGGCCGGGGATACAATAGTTTCAATTGACGGCGTTTCAACAAAGGGGAAAAAGATCAGCGATGTCAGCGAGATGCTGAAGGGAACACCAAATACATCTGTTAAACTTGAAATAAAAAGATATGGCGAAGAAGCTACAATTGAAAAAACACTTGTCAGGGAAATAATAACAATCAAAAACATACCATACTATGGCATAGTTGATGATAATATCGGATATATAAGGTTATCAAATTTTACTAATAATGCAAGCAAGGAAGCCAAAGAAGCCTTAAACGAATTAAAAAAGAAAAATGTAAAGTCGATTATCCTTGACCTTAGAGGAAATCCGGGAGGATTATTAATTGAGTCAGTCAATGTGGCAAACCTGTTTGTCAACCAGGGGCAGGAAATAGTCAGCACTCACGGTAAAGTCAAACAATGGGATAATGTATATAAGACAACACTGCCTGCGGTTGATACGGCCATTCCTTTAGTAATACTTGTGAACAGGGGTTCTGCTTCAGCTTCCGAAATTGTCGCCGGCTCATTGCAGGATCTTGACAGGGCAGTAATTGTAGGTGAGAAAACCTTTGGCAAAGGCCTGGTACAAACAACAAGGCCATTGAGTTATAACACACAATTAAAGGTAACTACTGCCAAATATTACATACCCAGCGGAAGATGTATACAGGCAGTAGATTATGCCCATAGAAATGAAGATGGAAGCGTTGGCTATATCCCCGATTCTTTAATCAATGAATTTACAACAAAAAATGGCAGAAAAGTTTATGATGGAGGAGGCATAACACCTGATTTGAAGGTTGATTCGGAAACGCCCGGTAATATCACTATCAGCCTTTTCATCAAAAACCTGATATTTGATTACGCTACAATCTTCGTTGCAGAAAACGGTCCGATAGATAATATAGAGGAATATGAATTTACAGATAATGATTATCAAAAGTTCCTTAACTTCCTGGAAGATAAAGATATTGATTATACGACACAAAGCTGCAAAACCCTTGACGAACTTATTAATACGGCTAAGAAGGAAAAATATTATACCTATGCCGAAGAAGAATTTGAAGCACTTAAACAAAAACTCGCACACGATATAAACAAGGACCTGCAAACATTTAAAGATGAAATAGTACAATTGCTTATGGAAGAAATAGCCAGCAGATACAATTACCAGGAAGGCCGAATCAAGGTATCCCTTAAAAATGACATTCAGTTTGAAAAAGCCATAAGCATTTTAAAGAATAAGGAACAATATTTAAGTATATTTAAAGATACAACCAATACTGCTGCAAGAGCAGGTTTGTAGAAATCTATAATTTACCGGTTAATATTATTAGCAGCTGCTTGCGGAAGTTCAGATTATAATACATTACTGCGGAATGAACTGGTACATTATATATCCTTTCTGCCGGGGATCCGCATTAAAATCCGCATTGAATCTCGTTCGTGAAGCATATTTTATTGCTGTTACCATAAGGCATTCATCCTTTGTTTCAGAATCTTCTGATATGGAAGTTGAAATAACATCTCCTTTCTGGCTTACAATTATATTTACTACCACCAATCCGCCCCCCTTGCATGTATAAACAGGGATAGGCAGATACTGTTTAAATCTGTTTTCAAGAAAATAAGTCACATTTGTCGGCCCCATATATTCCTTGTCGGGGGGTGATTCATCACTTTCACTGTCATTCTTTTCTTCACTATACGTGATATTACCTTCCCCAGGTAGTTTCCTGTCAAGATATTGCTGCAGATTTTCTATTCCCAGCTCTTCCTTCAGTTGCTCAATATACTTTTCAGTGCTTATTTTTTCGTTCATCTGGCTGGCAACATTAACGGCTATATTTCTCCTTACTTCCTCTTCAAGGGGTTCAATTTCAACATTTTTATTCTCCATATTTTTAATGAACTCTTGCATATCCATTAATTTCTCATCAAATTCAATAGGAATATATTCCATTTGCTTCCTCCTGACATCCCCGACCTTAACAGTCAGGAATAATAAAACCAGCAACATATGAAATATTATTGTTCCTAAAATGCCATTAATTTTATCATCCGGGATAATCCTCACATCTATTTCCCTTTTAAGTTAAGCTATGAAATTACAAAATATAAGGATGGCAAAATTAAAAAATTGCAGGAAAAATAATGATTATTAATCCAAAGCTTTTGTTAAAGTTCTCTTATTAATTGACTACTATAATTTTCTGTGCTGCCTGGTATTCTTTGCTATTAAGCCTGAGCATATAAATACCCCCTGTTAGTCCTGACAAATCCATTTCCGCTTTATTGCTGTCCCTTATTGATTTAGCCTTTAAAACCCGGCCATAACAATCCATAATTTCCATGGTGCCGCTGAAATTCCTGTCAAACTCTATTGACAATGATTTTTCTGCCGGGTTGGGTGATACCCTGAAATTATATGCAAATGATTCATCAGTATTCAAAGTGCATATATCAACATACAGGCTGGTGATGATAATACTGTCACAGCCCAAAGACGAATTCAGGGTGTCATAATATATTCCCGGCGAGTTTTGCCATTTTCCCCCGGTCAGAATGCTGTCGTTATTACAGATTGTAACAGCAATGGCTGATTCATAAACAGGTTCTATATTTAAAATGTAAAATATTGTAGTATCTGTATAACAGCCGCCAGACAAAATACAGCTATAGCTCCCCTGATCTTCCCTTTGCAGATTATCCAGAATATATAGACTGTCAGTTGCCCCGGTTATATTTTCACCGTCCTTTTGCCACTGATAGTCATATTCTTGCCCTTCCCTTAATGATATAAAATATGACAGATTCTCTCCCTGGCAGAGCGTATTATATATATTCTGAGAATTAATGCCCGCCGTAACCTGAACGGCATCTGACAATGTGCTGTCAGCTGAGTAACCTGTTATGCGCAAGCTTACTATTGTATCACTAGTAAAATATGAAGGATCCCAATAATAACCCTTATCCTTAATCCCCCTCACAATTTTTTTAAAAGCACCAGTGTTGTCATAACTTATCTCCATGTCGTAAAGAATTGTATTCCCGTCATCAGGATTACCAAGTACCCATCTTGCAGATTCGGAATCATCCCATAAACCTGCGCTGTAAGGATAAACAATTGATATCTCAGGCTTTTCGTAGGAATGCAATAATTCGGCAAATCCCTTACCCTCAACCTGTTGATCTTCTATTGTTCCGCTTATCAGGGTGCTGCCTTCAAAAAATCTGAACGGCAAAGCGACCTCACTGTTTGAATTTTGTGTTGTAACCAGAAGATCAATATCAAAAGTGTCTGATGTCATATGCCATTTTTGTGAGTAGCATTTTTCACCGTCCGTGGTATACGCGAATTTAAGCCGCTCTATATTAAAATCAGAAGTAGTGAATGAAGATGAATCATTTATATAAACACTGAATATTCTGTAAGCGGATGTTTCAGGTATTGTATTATTTTCTGTAAAGATATTCCATATATTTAGGTCCATTCCGTTATCAAGCTGGATACAGAACCATTCATAATCCTCGCTGTTATTAGGATTAAAATTACCGAACTGATGATCTATCCATCCTTGTCCAAAAATACTGTCCTCAGCTGAAACTAAACCAATCGTCCCTGAAATGTCGATCATGGTCTGGGAATAATAATAGGTATATCCTGCAGCTCCCTGGTAAAGGAATCCCGAGTCAGCAATTATTAACGGGCGTTTTAAGGTATTACAGCTGATATCAATTGAACCTGTTTGTGACATCGCGTAAATATGATACTGGAAAGGCTTCATCCTGCCCCCGGAATCAGTTAAAGTTACCCATTCTTCATTATGTACTGAAGTAAACCCGACATCTGCAATAATATTCAGACTGTCCTCTGCCACAGATTCATAAATGCACGGCAATGTCTCATCATAAAACTGTTTTGAGGTTTCATTAGAAATATTAAATATTCTGAATCCGTCATATCCAAAAGCGGGATAATAAAAATAAGCCAGCACAAACGAATAATCATTGCCGGTCGATTTTCCCGTCACATGTCCGCTAAAATAAATCCATTCAATGTCCTGGTTAAGATGAAATCCTTCATCCGCCGGAAAACTTAATAAGCTTCCCGGTTGCTGAAAAGGATAGGTTTTCCAGTCCTGCGTATTTGCTTTAATAGCAAAAAGTAATATTAATAATAATGTGAATTTTTGAATCATCGTTATTATCAGCTTAACCTGTCGGGGGGAATTCAAAGGATTCTTGGGGGATTAACTATATGAGTTCGTTTTTAAAATGTTTTTAAGATTTTCCGTCAGCATGTATTCCCTTTTCAGCTCTTTCAAATATTTGTTTTTAATTTCCAGTGTCCTTTCCAGTGTTTTGTTCTTATCAAATATTCTGATTACATCTTCAGGCCCTGTAAATCTGTTAATAATTCCCAGGGCAGGGTCAAAATTGGAATCAGTTATGCTGCGTTTAACATTATTTGTTATATGTATAAGTAATCTCCAGTTAATCTGGGAAGGTATTGTAAAATAGAATTTTTCACCTTCGAACAAATCCCTGTATATACCTTCGGTAATTTCAGTAATTTTAAAATGCTTAAAAACCTTTAGTTTGCCTTCACTCTTAATTGTCCGGTAGGTCATAAACTTAATATCATTATCTTTATAATCCAGCTGTATTTCAGGTATCAAATCATATGATTCAAGCCCTTTAATTCTGATACATGGAAATATTTTGTTCTGAATAATTATTTCACTGCAGCTAAAACTGCAATTATGGTACTTCTCATCTTTCAATACCTTTGATATCCGTTCAATCTTTTCAGGAAAATACCTGTACATTAATATAAGATACACATAATTTAATCTGGCCCTCGCTTCCTGCCCCTCTTTATCTTCATACCCCGGGAATGGTTTCTCACTTTTCATGACCAAAGTATTGGGCAGCGTATTTTTTTCAAGGTTTTTAAGTCTTTCGACCTTAATTATGCACCCTGTTGTTTCGATAATCTGATATGGTAACATAGCAATAAGTTTTTAGGTCACCCCGTAGACCATAAAATTATGTTCCGGATAGGGTTTTCAGGTGTTTTTAGTATTTTTACAAGATACAAAAATATCATAAGATTACCAATTTTATAAGGCGTAATTTAGCTGTTTATACCCGGGCAGCTATAATAAACTTGTATTGACAGACAATAGAAATTCTGTGGAAAAACTGTTTTTTAGTGGAAGATAGGAGCATCTTATCCCGGCATCAAAAGGAAAAATAAATCTCAAAACATTTAGATCAGATGTTAATTCGATCCCAAGAGAATTGTACCTTCCGGTATATAAATCTTCTGCAGATTCAGTATTCTGCCTGACATCATAACCATAAGCATAATCATAGAAAAGATTCATTTTGATTCTCTTGACATATGCAACCGGACCTAAAGAAATTTCAGGGTAAGCCAGGGGAAACGAATAATCAAGGGTCAGTTTCCAGGATTTTTCCGAATAATAATTTGGATAACCTCTTGGCAGAAGCACCCTGTTAATGTAATAAATGAACATTTTAGGGTATTGTTTTTGTATGCCTCCATATATTCTGAAGCTGTGGTGTGGTAATAATCCGGGGAAGTACAATTTTGAGCTTACTGAGAACAATGACCCGAATAATTTATTTGAGGGGGAGTGTGTGTATGTAAAATATACTGCCTGGCCCCATTTATAGTCAATATCACGTTGCGAAGGCCTCAAATATCTGTATAATCCCATTTTATAATGGAGGCTGGAAACACCTTTTTTATATCCGCCATCAAAATAATAAAGGGTATTGAATTCGTATTCAGCCTGGGGGATAACTATTTTAATATATTTACCGTTACTGAACCTCAACGGCAGATATGATTTTACAAAATAGCTTTTTGCATATGAAATATTTTTCGGGGCATCAACATTCTCATAAAGCCTCAGGTAAGTTGAAGGACCGCCCAAAACTGCTGAAAATTCCAGTACCGGATAAAATCCGTAATAAGTAAATTTTGGGTACAGATAGTGATATCCTTTTTCATATGAATAACCTATGCTTGAGACCGCAGTACTTAGTTCATTTTGGGAAAGTATTGTTAATCCCACTGATACCGGCAGATCCGACAAATCAATACCATCATAATCAAGATCAATATAAAAAGGGTACCAGCTGTGAATATTGAAAAGGTGCGCTAAGCGTGAATAATATTCAGGTTTAAATATTACGGAAGGTATGTCGCTTTCCTGTATATTCTTATCCTCCAGCTGTGCCAGTGGATTGTACCATTTCACAGAGATATCAGTGACATCAGGCAGAGGAATCCATTTGTCCGTATCGAGGGGCGCCAATACTGACTTATAACCATTTGAAGAATAGTCCGCATAAAGCATTTCATCATTTTTATTGACAACCGAGGGATCATATGCTCCATATTTCGAAGAAGTGACCTGGAATACATTCCCTGAGCTGACATTAACAGCATAAATATTATCTATTCCATTAAATCCTCCTCTAAACAGTATATAATTCTTCCACTGCACAGGCTGGGAAATATCGATATTCTTTGAACTAAATACAGTGCTCCATACCTGTCCTGCAAGATCATATCTCTTTATTTTCTTACCTTCCCCATCAACTGATACTGCAATAATATTACCGTTAGCCGTCCATGCCGGGTATTGGAGCTGATTGTCTGCCTGAGAGGGAATTCTTTTTATAACAGTACCGCTATGGGCATTAATTATAGTTAAATAATTAATATTTTGGTTATCTATCTCAATTACAATTATTTTATTTCCATCATTTGAAATAGAAGGTGAAAAATACCTGGTTTTTCGTGTCAGCTGCTTTTTCTTCCCTGTCCCTATATCCATTATTTTAATCACAGAATAACTGCGGTGCTCCCACCTGGGATCCTCTACTATTTCATCCCATACTATTTTATTGCTTTGCGATGATACCCTGTCAGTGGACATGTACCCGGGAGTATGTATTTTTTTTTCAGTTCCATTCCACGAAACCAGCACAAACTGCGTTAAGTGATCAATACTGCTTTTTAAAACAACAACTGTACTGTCATTGACATATTGAGGATACCTGTAGCTGGTATAGAATTTTGACTTTTTACCTGAAATATATGAATAATTTGTATAGCTAACATTATTTATTTGATTCTTCCACAAATATTTAAGAGTATCAAATGTTTCTTTATACAATTTAACCTTGGAAAGGTTATAATTTTTTTTCATCCCCAGATAAAAGGGGCATAATAAATAAGGCTTCCTGGCAACATTATCCAGAATTTTACTGCAAAAATACGGATCATAATTCAACCTGGCGTAAGCGACCATTAAATAGCCCGAAGGATAATAGTCAGGTATAAAATCTTTGAATGAGCCAAAATACATTTTGTCATATGAAATCTTACTGCCATTTTCAGTATAAAGTGCTTTCAGTTTCATTTCGAATGAAGGAAGCCTTCCCCTGCCCGTGCTGGAAAGGGCTGTCTCAGTCACAACGGCATCTCCTTCCACAAACCATAATGGCAGATAGCCAACCATTGCTCCTGTAGCCTGCTGTCCGAAAGCCCATGATAAGACCTTTGTAAATCCCTGGTTTAGTTTATCTACCTGCGCTATATGCCTGAATTCGTGCAGTGCCAGTTGTTCCAGCCAGTCTTCCCCGTAACCGTCCGTGGGAGGAGTAGTAACAAACTCCATGCGTTTTGGAGCCCACGATACATAACCATTGGATAATACGGAACTATTATGAAGAATAACCGGGACTTTCCCTGGCATCCTGTCAAGGCTTTTTGTTACATGTTCATACGAATAATCAAGGAGGTTTGCCAGTCTGTTTGACTCTTCATAAAATTCTTTCGGAAAAATTATCCTGAAGTGCCGTGTATTTATTTGTTCCCATGAAGTTGAAAAAGGATCCTGTCCGGTTGAAAAAAACTGCGTAAAACCTTCTGAAAAAAACAAAATAAGTAAAGTAAGAGCAGCAAGAATATTTTTACAATTGCAGGCTTTAAATTTCAGTTTCAATAGTCTCAAGTTGAATTGTCCCCTAAAAATAATCAATTTATAATCTTTTATGCTTCTACTATTCTAAACAGCTTATCTGATCTTCTTATAATCCGGTCAACCGGTATTGAGAATCTTTCGCCCTGTGTTGTCTGTACTACATTTTTAAGATCAACCCTTATTTCTTTAACAAATGCCTGTATAACACCTGTTGTCGGACCGGTAATAAGTATCTCATCACCTACACTCAGTTTATTTGCTTCACAGGTGAATTCCGCAACTTTAATTTTATCAAAATAATTTACTCCTTTCCCTATATATATTTTCTTTTTGGTAGCTTTTGAGCCATATATGTCACTCCATTCCCCCAATTTTTTCCCCAGGTAATATCCGTCCCAGAATCCCCTGTTAAAAACCGTGGATAATTTTTTTGTCCATTTATCTGCTTTGTCTCTTGTAAATCTACCTGCCAGGTATAAATTTATTGCCTCGTTATAACACTCAGTAACTGTTTTGACATATTCCGGGGGTCTTGCCCTTCCCTCTATTTTGAGCACCCTGACTCCTGCTTCAAGGATTTTATCCAGGAAGTGTATCGTACACAGGTCTTTTGGTGACATGATATGCTCATTCTCTATATCAAGCTCAAATCCCGTTTCTTTATCCCTGACTGTATATGTGCGCCGGCAGTCCTGCAGGCATTCACCCCTGTTAGCTGAATAGTTATGTTCATGAAGACTCAGGTAACATTTTCCTGAAACTGACATACACAGGGCTCCGTGGATAAACAGTTCAAGTTTGACATAGTCCCCGGATGGACCCAGAATTTTATCCTTTATTACATACTTCGCAATATCAGATATTTGCTTTAAATTGAGTTCCCTTGCCAGGACTATTACATCAGCATATTTTGAAAAGAATTTAAAAGACTCTATGTTACTGACATTTACCTGGGTAGATATATGGACGCTCATCCCTGCACTCCGCGCATAGTCAATGGCTGCCAGGTCAGATACAATTACGGCATGCACTCCTGCTTTCCTGGCCAGATCTATTATTTCTTTAATCCTTGGCAGTTCGGAATCATATAATACAGTGTTTAGGGCAAGGTAAGCCTTAATATTATATTTATCACAAATATCTGTAATCTTATCCAGGTCATCTTCCGTAAAATTGTATGAAGATCTCGCGCGCATGTTAAGTTTTTCGAGTCCAAAGTACACCGAATTCGCTCCTCCCTGAATAGCTGCCATCAGCGAGTCAAAGGACCCGGCAGGAGCTGTCAAATCAATATCTTCTCTTTTAATTTTCATTATTCAGATAATAAAATCCAGTTCAGCATAAACCGGACAATGGTCGGAGTGGTTCACCTTATTCAGGATGCCTGCACTTTTTAACCGGGTCCTTAATGATTCGGATATTAAAAGATAATCAATGCGCCAGCCCAGATTCTTTGCCCTTGCATTAGCCCTGTAGCTCCACCATGAATATTGTTCAGGTTCTTTATTAAACTCCCTGAATGTATCAATAAACCCGCTTTGAATAAAATTATCAAACCATTCTCTTTCTTCCGGTAAAAAGCCCGATGATTTTTTATGCTTTTCAGGATGGTTAATATCCACAGGTTTATGACAAATATTAAAATCCCCTGAAACAATAATATTTGGTCTTATTTTACTTAGATTGCCTATATATGTTTGAAAGTCCCCAAGGAATCTCATTTTAAAATCCTGCCTTATTCCTCCCAGTGTACCGGAAGGAATATACACGCATATTAAGGTTATATCATTGTAGTCAGCTCTTAATAGTCTGCCTTCGATATCATATTCCCCGATATTCATTCCATACTCTACCGATTCGGGTTTATCCCTTGTAAAAAGGGCTGTGCCGCTATAACCTTTCTTTTCAGCAAAATGCCAGTAAGTATTATACCCGTAATTTTCAAAAATCGCTTTATCCACCTGCTCTGCCTGAATTTTTATTTCCTGTGCACATAATATATCCGGTTTTTCTTCCTTTATCCAGCCTGTAAAACCTTTGCCGGAGGCTGCCCGTATACCGTTTACGTTGTATGAAACAATACGCCTGATCATAATTATTTTGTTTAATTGATAAAAATAATAAATATATTATTTAATTTGAGTATTAAATATTTGTATTGATCTATCATAAAATAACAATTGGAAAAAGGTCTTGTAATAAAATCAACCGGGAGCTGGTATACTGTTAAAAATGGCCATGATATTATAAAATGCAAGATTAAAGGTAAATTCCGGATAAAAGATATCACCACCACAAATCCTGTTACAGTAGGAGACATAGTTAATTACCAGGTTTTAAGTGGCAATGATATAGGCATAATCACTGATATACAGGAAAGAAAAAATTACATTATCCGGAAGGCATCAAATCTGTCAAAGGAAGCACATCTGATAGCATCCAATGTTGACCAGGCATTTCTAATGTTTACCCTCACTTCCCCCGAGACCCTGCTGGAATTTGTTGACAGATTTCTTGTTACTGCAGAAGCTTATCACATACCGACAATATTAATAATTAATAAAATTGATTTATACGATAATATAACGCTTGAAAGGATGAATTCAGTCAAAGCGACCTATCGGAATGCGGGCTACCGGTGCTTTGAAACATCAGTAACAGAGAAAATAAATATTGATATAATAAAAAACCTGATGAAAGATAAGATCAGTGTAATTTCAGGAAATTCAGGAGTCGGCAAGTCAGCTCTCATCAACGCAATAGACAAAAATCTCAATTTAAAGGTTGAAGAAATATCAACATACCATAAAAAAGGCAAGCATACCACTTCATTTTCCGAGATGTTTGAGCTGGAAAGCGGGGGTTATATTATTGATACTCCGGGGATAAAAGGATTCGGACTGATAGATTTTAAGGAAAATGAAATCAGCCTTTTTTTCCCTGAAATTTTTAAACTATCAAAAGATTGCCAGTATTATAATTGCAGTCATGTTCATGAACCCGGATGTGCAGTTAAAAAAGCATTGGAAGACGGTTCATTAAGCACGTCAAGATATAAAAGTTATGTTAATATTATGAACAAGGATGCGAGCAAATACAGAATAGAACAACAGAATAATAATTTTACACCCTGTTAAAGAATTTATAAGTATTTTTATTTTTTATATTTATCTTAGATTTATTCGCTTTTTAATACATTTTCTGTTGCAGACTATTAGTTTAAGAAAATGAAAAAACTATATATATATCTTATAATTGTAACTACCGCAGTCATTGCCCTGAACATATTGTTTTTTTATCAGTCTTATTTAAGGCAAATATCGTATCAAAGGAATATCCTCTTTCAGCAGGCTGAAAATGCCGGGAATGAAATAGAATCTGTCGTTGCTGCATTTGAAAGCGACATAAATAAAATCCTGTTTTATGATGACATTGCTGAAATTTTCAGCAGCAGTGATATAAAGGAAAGCGGAATGAGAAAGCTGAAAATGTTTTACACAACCTATAATAATCTTATTAAAAATATATATATATACGACAAAAATAAAAATGTACTTAACCTGTTTAAAGACAGCAAAGGAAACTTTATAATTGACTATTATATTGCGCAACGGCAGGCCGTGCTGGAAGAAAGAGATGTTATCAAATTAAAAAATAACAATTACCAGTTTTACCTGCCGGTATTCAAAGAAAATAAGGTGTATGGAAATATAATTGTAGCAGTGGATTTTACGAGATACATGAATTCCGTTCTGGCAAAATACTATCTCGAAAATACAATGTGGCAATGGATTATAGACAGCTCAGGAAATGTATTATCCACGAATATCGGATCTGAAGTTAAATTCACTGAAATCCGGAAAATAACGGCAAACCTGAAAAAAGACCTGAAAGATTTTATAAAACATGCTGCATATATTAATAATAAAAAAGAAACACTTATTTCAGTATATCATCCTGTTAGTATTTTAAGGCAGAATTTTGGTATCATTTTTTCATTAAAAAATAGTGTTATACATGATTATATATTAAAAAAGATGTTTTTATCGGCCGGACTAAGCCTGGTTATCCTGTTTTCATCGCTGTTTTTTCTGCTGCAAATAATTCACAGGAAATCAAAAACAGGACAGGAAATTACTTCGGAGATGAAAAGGCTTGAATTAATCATAGATAACCTGCCCATCGGATTATTAATACTTGACAGTGACAGAAAGGTCAAAACAATTAATAAAACAGCAAAGGAATTATTATTATTAAAGGAAGATGAAAATGTTACCGGCAAAGACGTTTCAGACAGATTCCTGTTGTCAAAAAACTATTATTCAGATGAAGATACTATTTCAGCATACGATTCAAACCAGTTTATTCTGTACCAGAAAGAAGGCAATGAAGTTGTTGTCTATAAAAAGGAAGTTCCTTTCCCTCTGGATGGCAAAATAGTTTTTCTTGAAGCATTCATAGATATAACATCAGTAGAGAAATCAAGGAAGTATGCTGTTGCTGCCAATACTGCCAAATCTGAATTTCTGGCCAGCATGAGCCACGAGATCAGAACCCCTATGAACGGTATCATTGGTATGACAGACGCCCTTGATCAGCAAAATCTTACTCCTTCGCAAAAGGAATATGTTGAAATTGTAAAAAAATCAGCTGATTTGCTGCTAAATATCATTGATGATAT
>CAZOLY010000091.1:0-12892 GCA_964580815.1 uncultured Bacteroidales bacterium | reverse complement strand
AGGTTGTCAACCATAACATTTGTCATTCCCCATGCAATATTTTCATTATGGCCGCAAATAATGAACGGGGCCCCGGGCAGTAAGAGTCCCGTTACATTTAATTCGTTTTCAATTACCTGGTGTGCCTGGTACCATATTCCCGGAATGTTCAGCCCTATGTGCATGTCATTTGCCAGAACAGGTTTCCCTGACATGCTCTTACTCCCTGATATTGCCCAGTTATTGCTGCCATCAAAGACATCTGCTCCAAGTTCCTCCAGTTGTCCGGCCATCATATAAAATCGCGATTCAATACCGCAGATTGACAATTCCCGGTTATATCCCGCGTAGACTACTGATTTATATGCTTTATAATCGGGGAGCAGCTCCGAGTACCGTACGGAATCGACTGCATCCCTTATATCCGCAAGGACAAGCTCATTCCATCCTGCTTTCAAGTCCCACGCCATATATCCTATAAGATTAATCGTATGTAATGGCTTCCACAGCTCAGGCTTATATCCCAGCAATGTAAACTCAACAGGCAGCTTCTTTAAGTTCGATTTAATATACTGGTTAACACCTTCACAAAAAGCCTCAATTGCAGCAAGCTGCTTTTCATCTATATCCCGGAGAATTTTTTCTGATTTATCCGAAAATCGCAATGCCCTTAGCAGCAGGTCCGTTTCGACAAAATCTTCCCCGAAAATCTCAGATATCCGCCCCAGTGTTACCCTTCTCAGCAGGTCCATCTGCCACAGGCGATCCTGGGCCAGCAAATAACCTGTTGCCATATATAAATCGTTTTCATTTTTGGCATATATATGGGGCACTGCATATTTGTCACGGTAGACAAGCACCTCCTGCTTTAGTCCGGATAGCTGAATATCCCTGTTGTAATCCGGCAATCCTTTCCCGGATATATATCTGATATAGATAAACCCCGACAGGAGTGACAAAATAATAACTATAATTAAAATTAATATGACTCTTTTTACTAACCTCATAATTGAATAATTTTAAACTGCTACAGATTTGTGTTGATAAATAATTCTTTAAATAATACCAAATTAACCTCCATTTTTCTTAATCGCAAATTTTTTATATAAATTAAATACGTAATTTTAATTCTAAAAAAAGTATATGTTTCAAAAATCCTTTCTTCTTATTTTCAGCATGCTGATGGTAAGTCCCTGTTTAATCTGCCAGGATTCTTCAGGTAAATCCGAATCAGAAGTTAGAGAAAAAATAAAGAAAGGATGGACACTGGGTGCTGTACCTGCAGTTGCTTATGATTCGGATATCGGATTTCAATACGGGGGAGTAGTTAATTTCTATTATTTCGGTGATGGAAGTACATATCCAAAATATAACCATTCACTCTATCTTGAATGGTCAAGAACAACAAAAGGCAGTGGCATTAACCAGTTTGTCTATGATTCGGAATACCTTATTCCCGGTATCAGGATTACGGCAGAAGCAAGCTTATTAACTGAAAAGGCTCTTGATTTCTATGGTTTTAACGGGTACGAATCATATTATAACAGTGCTTTTGAAGAGACAGATGACCCCGCTTATATTACCAGGATGTTTTACCGGCTGGACAGGGATCTGACAAAATTGAGAGCAGAATTTCAGGGTAAGATAATAAGCAAAAAATTGAGATGGCTTGGAGGTTTTGCTTATTACGGAAACAATATAGGATCGGTAAATATTGATAACCTGAATAAAGGCAAAGAAGAAAAAGATATGTTACCTGATACTGCCACACTTTATGATAAGTATGTTGAGTGGGGTATCATACCGGAAGATGAGAAAGAAGGGGGCAGACACGGACTTCTAAAGCTGGGACTGGTCTATGATACCAGGGACAATGAACCCAACCCTATGTCAGGTATATGGTCTGAATTACAATTTATTATAGCCCCTGATTTTTTAAGTGACAAGAGCATGTCATATTCAAGAATTGTTCTTACCCATCGCCAGTATTTCACTTTAATACCGAAAAGGTTGTCTTTTGTTTACAGGTTAAGCTGCCAGGGGAAAATATCAGGAGAAATGCCATTTTATATGCTGCCGTTTTTTTTTAACAGCCCCCCGTCATCAACACGTGACGGACTGGGTGGCGCAAAAACACTGAGGGGAATATTAAGAAACAGGGTTGTCGGTGAAAATTTTATTTTAGGCAACATCGAACTGAGGTGGAAATTCATCAGGACAATAGTTCTGAACCAGAATATTTACTTTGCCCTCAATGTTTTCACTGATTTTGGGATGATCACGGGCAAATATGATTTTGATAAATCAGGTATTCCATTACCAGAATACTATTTGTTTCCTGATGATAAAGAAAAGATGCATCACTCTTTCGGTGCAGGTTTGCGCCTGGCGCTAAATGAAAACTTCATTGGCTCACTTGATTTTGGGCTGGCCGCGGATGAAAGGGATGGAGATAACGGTTTGTATATCGGACTTAGTTTTCTGTTTTAGATTTAATACTTATGCCTGTCAGATTTAGTAAAGATATTCAGTATTATAAATTCTGCCTTTATGGATTTCTAAAGAACCAGAGATTTTTTGATCCCTTCCTAATGCTATTCTTTCTCGAAAAAAACCTTTCATACATCCAAATAGGAGTCTTATACTCAATAAAAATGATCACCCGCACAATCCTTGAGATCCCCACCGGAGTTATAGCAGATGCGTTAGGCAGGAGGGGGACCATGATCTTTTCCTACACTTCATATATTTTCTCATTTCTCCTGTATTACTTTTCCGGGAGCTACTTTTTCCTGATTATGGCATCATTTGTATTTGGTGTCGGTGATGCATTCAGGACAGGCACACATAAGGCCATGATATTCGAGTACCTCAAATATAAAAGCTGGGAAGACCAGAAAGTACATTACTACGGGCATACGCGCTCCTGGTCGCAGGTAGGATCAGCCGTTTCATCATTGATTGCTGCCATTATTGTGTTTCACAGCGGCAGGTATACTGATATCTTTCTTTTTACGTTAATACCTTATGCAATCGGACTGGTACTGCTTGCCTCCTATCCCAAAATTCTTGAGGGCTCAGGTGTTAAGAAGCCCGAACAGTCGGTTGCAGATGTTTTTAAAAAAGTCCTGCATGAAATATTTACTTCATTTAAGGACCTGAAATCCTTAAAAATAATAATTAACCTGTCATCATTCAGTGGTTATTACCTGGCCATAAAGGACTACCTTCAACCTGTATTGCAGACTTTTATAACTGCTGTGCCCGTATTATTATTCCTGGATAATAAAAAAAGAGAAGCTTTAATTATAGGAACTGTGTATTTTATACTTTATTTCCTGACATCAAGAGCCGCAAAATATTCAGGCAGGTCAGCCGAAAAATTCTCTAACCTGCTGAAGCCTCTTAACCTTATTTTAATCTGCGGATTAATAACAGGTATTTTAGCCGGACTTTTCTATAAATTCAATATTATTATAATATCCGTAATATTATTCATAGCTATTTATATTTTTGAAAATCTAAGACGGCCCATGGCCGTTGCCTATGCATCGGAAACATTCAATGATAAGATACTGGCTTCGGTACTATCAATAGAATCCCAGGCACAATCTTTAATTGCCGCCCTGTTTGCGGTCTTACTCGGATTTATTGCCGATTTCATAGGCATTGAATTCAGTTTCATTATTGCAAGCCTTTTTTTATTATTTACTACTCCGCTTTATCTGTTAAAAAATAAATAATATGCATCATAAAAGTTACTTTCTAAATACTGAAAAAAAAGAAAAACTTGATCTTACCTGGGAAGGTTCTTTTAAAAATTATACTGTAAAACTCGATAATAAGGAATTGGGTGTTTTTAAGAATAAAAATGAACTGAAGAAAGGACGTTCGTTTAATATGGGCTATAATAAAAGGTTAGAAATCAGGCTGTTAATGCAGTTCGGATTTGTACCCTGTATCGAAATACTGTTCAATGACAAGCCTGTACCCGGAACAGCCACTGACCCCAAAAAGCAACTGGCAGGTATATTCTATTTCATAATATATATTGCTGTGCTATTTATCCTTGCCGGATTAACCGGATTTATTTTTGATATTAAAGCCTTTGATGATCATGGTATTGGTTTGAACTCGATAATTTATGGCACATTGTTTATTATGATGGCACTTATCCTGAAAAAGAGGGAATCGATGTTTGCCTTGCTGGCAGTTATATCTTTGTTAGCCCTTGATATTGTATTCATCCTGGTTCACATAGCAGAATACGGTATAGAATTATCCAATCCATGGCCAACCATTATTATAAGGCTGCTCTTTATATTATATTTATGCAAAGGATTTACGGTTATTACAAAAATAAAGCAGCAGGACTTAATTGAAATGGAGCAGGAACATATTGAAAGGGGAAAAAAACAAAAAATCCCTTTATCGGAACAGAAAACTGATGATCATACGTCTTTCATGCCTAAAGACAACTCAAAGTATAAGCCTGACAATTGACTTGTTCTATTGTTAACATGTTAAATTTGTTCGCCGATCATTTATCATAAATAATTTTTAATAGTACTTTTGTCCGGTTACTTTTATGAATATGTAAAAAATGATGATTAAGAAACCTTCAATACCTAAAGGAACAAGAGATTTTTCTCCTGACGAGATGACAAGGAGAAATTATATATTCAATACTATAAAGAAAGTATTTGAAAAATATGGATATTCCCCTATTGAGACTCCGGCAATGGAGACCCTCAGTACACTTATGGGAAAATACGGGGAAGAAGGTGATAAATTATTATTTAAAATATTAAACTCGGGCAACTTTATGTCTGAAATAAACACCGAAAATTTAAAGTTCGGCGATCCGGGGAAGCTATCATTTGAAATATGTGAAAAAGGACTTAGATACGATCTTACTGTCCCGTTTGCACGTTATGTTGTTCAGAACAGGAATAATATTACATTTCCGTTCAAAAGATACCAGATACAGCCTGTATGGAGGGCAGATAAACCGCAGAAAGGCAGATACAGAGAGTTTTACCAGTGTGACGCTGATGTTATTGGAAGTAACTCACTGCTTAATGAGATCGAGCTGATCCAGATAATGGATGAAGTATTCGCAGCCCTGAAAATAAACACTATCATTAAAATAAATAACAGGAAGATTTTAAGCGGATTGGCAGAAGTTACAGGTGAATCAGAAAAAATCCAGGAAATAACCGTAGCGATTGATAAGATTGAAAAAGCAGGCATTGATAATGTTATTAAGGAACTTGAAGAAAAGGGGATCAAAAGATCTTCTATCGACATTATACAGGATTTAATGACATTCCAGGGTAATAATTTTAAGAAGATTTATGAGTTAAGAAGGATTATAAGCCAGTCCGAAGCTGGTTCCGGGGGTACAAAAGAAATGGAAACCATTCTTGATTATTTAAAAAACATACAGCTAAATTCAAAGCTTGAAATTGATTTGACACTGGCAAGGGGACTGGATTATTATACAGGGATTATTTTTGAAGTCAAAGCCAGTGACATCGATATAGGGAGCATTTGCGGCGGCGGAAGATATGACGACCTTACGGGAATTTTCGGATTGCCTGATGTCTCGGGAGTCGGCATTTCCTTTGGAGCTGAAAGGATTTATGATGTGATGTATAAACTGGACCTGTTCCCAAAGGATAATGCAGGGACAGTAAAGTTGATGTTTGTTAATTTCGGGAAAAGGGAAGAAAAGTATTGCCTGAATTTATTATCAAAGATAAGGTCCGGAGGAATATCTGCCGAAATATATCCCGACCAGGCAAAACTAAAAAAGCAAATGACATATGCCAACAATAAATCAGTGCCCTTCGTTGCCCTGATTGGCGAATCTGAGATAAAAGAAGACAAAATTACTGTTAAAAATATGGAAACAGGAACACAGGAAAAAATGAACCTTGATAAATTATTATCTATGCTAAGCTAAATTTGATATTCTTAAATAATCTCAGTAATTTTGGAATTCTAAACATTTTTTTATTACGTTTGTTTAAATCATTTGAACATAATATCATAAAGCATTTTTTTGGCAAGTATGAATAAGCGGACATTTCTTAAAACAAGTATAGCAGGGATAGGTGGTTTGATTTCTTACCCTTTATTCGCAAATGGAAAATTCAGGCATTCAAATAAATTATTCCAGCCCGGGGAATTTAAACTTCCCGATTTGCCTTACCCCTATGATGCCCTTGAGCCTTACATTGATACAAAAACTCTTACCATACATCATTCCATGCACCATGCTGCCTATACTGAAAAATTTAACGCTGCTGTCAGTGAAGCTGGCATTACGGGCAAAAGCGCCAGGGAAATTCTGAAAGAAGTCTCAAAATATCCCTTATCTGTAAGAAACAATGGCGGGGGATATGTAAATCACAAATTATACTGGAAAATAATGTCCCCAAAGGGGGGCGGCAAACCTGAAGGCGCACTCCTTGAATCTATAAACAGAGACTTTGGAACATTTGAAAACTTTAAAAATGAATTTTCCGATGCAGCAAAAAAACTGTTTGGTTCGGGATGGACATGGCTCATTGTATCAGATGGTAAACTTAAAGTTACTTCAACACCAAACCAGGATAATCCAATAATGGACATTGCAGAAGTACAGGGATTCCCCATCCTGTGCATTGATGTCTGGGAACATTCTTATTATCTCAAATATCAAAACCGCAGGGCAGAATATGTAGATGCATTCTGGAATATCATCAACTGGGACATGGTTTCCACTAAATTTAACAAAGCTGTATAAAACAATTACTCCGGTTATTTCTTTATATCTTATTCCTTATACCTTATTCCCTATACCCTAATATCCGTTAATATTTCCCGAAGCATTTTTTATCTTTAGCCACACTATGCTATAACTTATAAATTTATTATCCCGCTATTCTAAACAATCTCCTTTATCCTGTTTATACGCAGGATGGTAATAACATTTTCCACAGAAATATATTCACCGGTCAATAATTTTTTAATTAGACGCTTGTTTATTTTATACATTTTATTATATTTACTGACTCCTGGTTATTTAATAATTTATTGTCTAATATGGGTATACCTGAAAGAAAAGAAAGGGAAAGAGAACAAAGACGCAATGAAATTATTGATGCTGCTGAAAGTATTTTTTTTAGCAAAGGCTTTGATACCGCTACTATGGACGATGTTGCGAATGAAGCAGAGTTAAGCAAGGCAACCCTTTATTTGTATTTTAAAAGTAAGGAAGACCTGCATTTTGGAATTTGCGCCAGGGGACTGAAAATCCTGCTTGAAATGTTTAATAATGCCGTATCCAAAAATAAAAATTCATTTGAAAACCTTGTAGAGGTTGGAAAAGCATATATGAAATTTGCCAGTAAATATAACAACTACTTCAAATGTATGATGCATTTCGAAGCAAAGGAACTGCAGGATATGGAATGTGACGATTGCCTCCTAGGCAACATTGATGATTGTCCTTTAATGTTTCTTATAAGACTTATAGAAAAAGGACAAATGGACAAATCAGTTAAGACAGGTGTGTCTCCCGAAATTATGGGGCATCTGTTATGGTCGCAGACAACAGGTGTCCTGCAGATGGCTAATGCCAAAAAGTGCCATATTTTCACGGAAAAGTTAAATGCAGAAGAAATTATTAAGGGGCATTTTAAAATTTTAAAATCAGGAATTAAAAAGAAGTAAAATGCTGAAAATACAAATAAGTATCTTTTGTCTTACAGGCATTTCAATTCTGTCTGTTGCACAGGAATCGATACTGGATAATTATATAAAAACCGGACTTGAAAATAATCTTGCGTTAAATCAGAAACTGGCTTCTTATGAAAAAAGCATCCAGGCCCTAAAGGAAGCAAAAGGATTATTCCTGCCCCAGATTAGTATTAATGCACGATATACAGTGGCCAAAGGCGGCCGTATTATACCTGTAGGCGACATGGTCGGGTCTATAGTAAATAACCTTAACACCCTTAATGATATGGTTCTGGGCAGCACTATTGACTATTCGGAGCTTACATCCCAGGAATTCCAGTTCTTCAGACCTAAAGAACACGAAACTAAAATAAGTATAGTACAACCTTTGTTTAATCCGCAGATTTATTACAATAACAAAATTAAAAATTACCTGGCTAAAGCAGAAAAAGCAGATGCAGAGACATATAAACGATACCTGGTAGCAGAAATTAAAACAGCCTACTATAATTACCTTAAAACCGCTCAGATAAATCAATTAATTGACAATACCCGAAAACTTCTGGAAGAAAATATCAGGGTTAATAAAAGTCTGTATAAAAATGATAAAGTCACTATCGATCATATCTTCAGATCTGAAGCTGAATTGAGCAAACTGGAACAGCAAAAGGCAGAAACCAATATGCAGCAACACCTGGCATCCTCCTATTTTAATTTTCTTCTTAACAGGGAATATGATGCGGAGATATTGGCAGATACAAGTCAGCCAATCGCTGCACGTCTATATTCATTTGAAGATGCCAGGCTTAATGCTCTTAACAACAGGGATGAACTGGAAAGGATCAGGAACTATAAAAGCGTTGCAGAGAATAATTTTAAGATCAACAGTTATAATAAGTTGCCGGTATTGCTTGGCGCAGTGGATTACGGTTTCCAGGGAGAAAAATACAGCTTCACCCGCGATGATGACTTCGTTCTTGCCTCCCTTGTGCTTCGATGGGACCTTTTTAAGGGTTTTCAGAACGATGCAAAGGTGCAGCAGGCAAAAATCGAACAGGAAATAATTAATAAACAGTACCAGGAACTCGAATTATTGATCCAGTTGGAAGTGACCAATGCATTCTACTCCCTTGAAGCTGCTGAAAAAGAAATTATATCTGTCAGCAAGCAGCTGGAAAGCTCAAAAAAAGCCTTTAAAATTGTAGATAAAAAATATGACGAAGGACAGGCCAGCCTAATAGAATATATTGATGCGCGCACGAATATGACCAACACAGAAGAAAATCTGATTATTACAAGGTATGATTATATGATTAAATATGCAGAATATGAAAGAGTTACAGGCCTATACAATCTGGATAATGCTTATAAACAATAATAAAGACACAAGGTTATTGAATATTAAGCTTTAAACTACTATATATGAAATCCGATTATTTATTTATTGCTTCATTTTTACTATTGGCTGCCTCCTGTGTGAATAAAGCAAATAGGGAAGCCGGAGCAGAGGATAATGCTGTAAAAGTGAAGACCGCGGAAGTTGTCGAAAAAGAAGTGCTTTTTCCAATTCACTCAAGCGGAAAGCTGTCATTAAAAACCGAACAGAAACTGAGTTTTAAAACAGGTGGTATAATACAAAAGATATATGCCCGTGAGGGGCAGGACGTCAGAAAAGGGGAGCTGCTTGCAGAATTGAATCTTTCCGAGATAAAAGCAAAGGTAAACCTGGCAGAGCAGGCACTGGCAAAGGCACAGAGAGATTTTAAAAGGGCCGGCAGCCTCCTTAAAGACAGTGTTGCGACTTTAGAACAGTACCAGGATGCAGAAACAGTCATGGAAGTAGCAAAATCGAACCTTGAAATAGCCAGGTTTAACCTGCAATATTCTACAATATCAGCACCTTCAGATGGCAGAATCCTCAGAAGACTTATGGAAGAAAATGAAATGGCCGGCTCCGGTAACCCTGTATTTCTTTTCGGCATAACAGGCGACCACTGGGTTGTCAGGGTAAACCTTACTGATAAAGATATTGTAAACATAAGTCCCGGCGACATTGCGATAATTAAGTTTGACGCATTTAAGGATTCCGAATTTAAAGCAACAGTATCTGAGATTGCAAAAGATTCCGATCCCTATACGGGTACTTATGAGGTTGAACTGTCCCTGCAACCGGGAAAAGATAAAAAACTGGTTTCAGGGTTTATCGCCAAGGTTGACATAATATCAAGCTGCATGTCAAAAAGGTACTTATCGGTTCCCATTGATGCACTGACCGACTATGATGAAATGACCGGGTATGTTTTTGAAATAAAAGACAGCATGGTATACAGGAAGAAAATTGAATTTGTAAAAATCCTTAGTAACGAAGTGTTAATAGATACAGGCCTTATACCTGGCACAAAGATAGTTACTGAAGGAATAAACTACTTAAATGATAGTTCAAAAATCACAATTGTCGAGTAACCATCATTCTGAACAAGTATTATGAAACTTCCAAAATTAGCAATTGACAATCCCCAGTTTACAATAATGGTATTTGTATTACTGGTGATGTCGGGTGTCAGTTCCTATATGACCATGCCCCGTACTGAAAATCCTTCTATATATGCCCCGGGGGCATCTGTCGTTATTATTTATCCCGGTGCCAGTCCGGCTGATATAGAACAGCTTGTTGCTATTCCTGTTGAAGAGGCATTAAATGAACTTGACGACATAAAGAGAATAGAAACCTCTATAAAAGACGGTTATGTAAGCATAGGTGTGGAATTTGTTTTTAATGCCGATGTTGAAAAAAAATATGACGATGTAGTTACCAGGGTTAATGATATAAAAGCAAGCCTGCCTGATGATATTTACAGCATAAACACCTTCAAGTGGTCAACAGGAGATGTAAATATTTTACAGCTGGCATTTGTTTCGGAATCTGCCGGATATTATGAACTGGAAGAACTTGCTGAGCAGCTGAAAACCGAAATTGAAAAAATCAGAGGTGTCAGGAAGGTTGAACTGCACGCATTCCCCGAACGTGAAGTAAGAGTATCTCTCGATATTGAAAAAATGGCACAGATGAATATTTCTATCGACCAGGTGGCTCTGTCGGTGCAAAGCAATAACGCCAATATTCCGGGTGGGACAATGAATTTGGGAAGCAAAAGCTTTGCTGTCAAATCAAGCGGTGCATATAAAAATCTGGATGAGCTGAGCAATACTGTTGTCAGTTCATACCAGGGAAAACCTGTACTTTTGAAAAATATTGCAACTATTGAATTTGACTATGAAGATGAGAAATACCTCGGCAGGTTAAATGGTCAAAGGGCAATATTTCTTACGGCCCAGCAAAAGGATGATGTCAATATTTTTGATATTATGGATGAGGTAAATCCAGAAATAAAAAAATATGAAAGCAGGCTAAAAAATGACATTCAATTAATTACAGTATTTGATCAGTCGGTTTATGTTGATCACAGAATAAACGGTTTTATAATTAACCTGTTACAGGGTATTTTTCTGGTCGGACTGGTGATCTTCCTTGCCTTGGGATTCAAATCGGCAATAATCGTTATTTTTGCCATCCCTCTTTCTTTTTTAATGGGACTGGCATTTGTGGATTACTCAGGATTCGGTTTGCAGCAAATTTCAATAGCAGGACTGGTAGTGGCACTGGGTTTACTTGTTGACAACTCAATAGTTATGATCGAGAATATCAACCGGTTTATGGGTTTGGGTTTCAGCAAGAGAGAAGCAGCTATTAAGGGAGCGCAACAAATCGCATGGCCTATTGTCAGCGCCACGGCCACAACAGTCCTCGCTTTCATACCCATTATAATGATGAAAGATGAAGCAGGAGACTTTATTAAAAGCCTGCCCATTACAATAATTTATACACTCGTTTTTTCACTGCTTGTTGCTCTCACCCTGACTCCCCTGGCAGCAAGCAAAATACTCAAACTGCCCTCAGCCAGGAATAATAAAAAGGGGCACGGGAAATTTTTAACCGGTATAATAGAAGGTCCTTATAGAAAATCACTGGATTTTGCTTTAAAGAACAAACTGATAACCTTATTGGCAGCTTCAGGAATTCTAATCTTCTCAATATGGCTATTTATGAACTTTGTTGGCATTAGCTTTTTCCCCAAAGCCGAGCTGCCACAGTTTATGATAAGGATTGAAATGCCTGAAGGAACAGATATTGAAAAAACAGATAAAGTCGCAAGTTTTGTGGAATCTGTAATTGACACAATACCCGACATAAAATATTATGCAACGAATGTCGGACATGGCAATCCGAGAATATATTATAATGTTTCTTCCAGAAATTATAATAAGAACTTCGCCGAGATATATATTCAGTTAAAAGAATTTGAAGTAAAGAAATTTGACAATCTTCTCGAATCATTACGGAAATATTTTTCAGGGCTATCTGGCTGCAAAATTAACATAAAGGAATTCGAGCAGGGCAGCCCTGTGCTAGCCCCCATAGTGATTAATGTAATAGGAGATGATATAAATGTCTTAAAAAAGGTCTCTTCGGATGTTGAGAAATTTATTTCCGGCGTTGAGGGTATAATTAATATTGATAACCAGTTAAGTAAGACTAAAACTGACTTAATCATAAATATAAACAAGGAAAAAGCAAATTACTTCGGCGTTCCAGTAATAGAAATTGATAAAACAATAAGGACGTGTATTAACGGTACAACTATATCAAAATACCGCGACTCCAGGGGTAAAGATTATAATATAGTGCTCAGGCTTCCTGCAAATGAGAGCATCGATTTGCAGGATCTTGATAAAATTTATGTCAAATCACTGCCGGGAAGATTTATACCGTTGAGACAGCTGACAAGTATTGAATTTGCTGAGGCTCCGGGATTGATAACGCGGCTTAACCTTAAGAAATATGCCGGCATTACAGCTGATATTAAAAAAGGATATACTCTCGATGAAGTGTTAATACCTGTTG
Source organism: uncultured Bacteroidales bacterium (assembly GCA_964580815.1). Lineage (GTDB taxonomy): Bacteria > Bacteroidota > Bacteroidia > Bacteroidales > UBA10428. The sequence goes on along the minus strand of CAZOLY010000091.1, from coordinate 222 downwards.
TTGAAAAGCTCGAAGAATACAACTTTCCTGCCGGATGTTCATACAATATTGGCGGAGAACTTGAGAACCGCCAGGAATCATTTGGAGGTATGTTTAATGCAATAATTATTGCTGTAATATCAATATTTGCAGTCCTTGTTTTACAATTCAGATCATTTACACAGCCATTGATTATGTTTGTCGCAATTCCCCTGGCATTTATCGGCTCCATATGGGCATGGT
>CAZOLY010000090.1:0-13163 GCA_964580815.1 uncultured Bacteroidales bacterium | reverse complement strand
AAGCATTGAAAAAACTGCTGCCTATGCAGAGATCAGATTTTGAAGGTATATTTGAGGCAATGCAGGACCTGCCGGTGACTATAAGATTACTTGACCCTCCCCTGCATGAATTTGTGCCTCATGAAGAAGAAAATCAAAAGGAAATGGCCGATGAGATGGGTGTGTCTGTTGAAATAATAAAGCAAAAAGTGGAGGAACTATCGGAATTCAACCCTATGCTCGGACACAGGGGATGCCGTCTGGGTATCACTTATCCCGAAATCACAGAGATGCAGGCCCGGGCAATAATAGAAGCAGCCCTTAATTTAAAGGCAAAGGGTATAAGGGCAATACCAGAAATTATGGTTCCCCTTATCGGAACACTTAAGGAGTTCGTGATGCAGGAAGATATTATAAGGACAACCGCCGATAAAGTATTTAAGGAAAAAGGTGACAGCATAGAATATCTTGTTGGTACTATGATTGAAATTCCCCGTGCAGCACTTACTGCTGATGAGGTAGCACAGAGGGCCGAGTTCTTCTCTTTTGGGACAAACGACCTGACACAGATGACCTTCGGTTATTCAAGAGATGATGCAAACAAGTTCCTTCCGATATATATCAATAAAGGTATTTTAAAGAATGACCCTTTTCAGATTCTCGACCAGACGGGGGTCGGACAGCTGATAGAGATTGGCGTAAAAAAAGGAAGAAGCACAAGAAAAAACCTTAAAATAGGAATTTGTGGTGAGCATGGAGGTGAACCAAGTTCAGTTGAATTCTGTCACAGGGTGGGGATGAATTATGTCAGCTGTTCCCCGTTCAGGGTTCCTATTGCCAGACTGGCAGCAGCACAGGCTGCAATTAAAGATAAATAGTTTATCCTATTTTTCTTTTTTTATGTTTAAGTATACAACAAATGATGCAGCAAATGCTATAACAAGGGAAATAATACCATTTATATAATCTGAAAACAGAATTTTACCCATACCGTACATGGTCGCATAAATAGCTATTACACTGCAGATCCAGTTAACTAGCTGCCATCCGAAATTTGTGGAAGGCATAATATTTTTAATTTCCCGGGCAATTCTTCTCCAGCCTGCTCCTCCCGGATGAACTTTCCTGTAAAATGATACAAGGACTTCCTTGTCTGCCGGTTTTGTAAGAAATGTTACCAATAACCAGACAATGGTAGTGCCTATAACAACAGGATATAGTGTTAGAGGGGGTTTAAGCCCCGCTATATTTATAGATACAGGATGAGAGAAAATCTCTGTCTGCAGACTGATACCGTGCAGGGCAAGAGGATAAATGAAGAATGGTGCAATCATGGCGGCAATTTCGGACCATGCATTAATCCTCCACCAGTACCATCTGAGAATTAATACAGCTCCCAGTCCTGCACTCACATTCAAAATAAAAATCCATGCCCCCGAAATGCTTGTTAAAAAATATCGCGATACTAATAGTGAAAACATTATTAAAAATAATATGGATATTTTTGAAATAATAATATAGTGTGTTTCGGTATCCGTCTTATTTATAAATCTCCTGTAAAAATCGTTTATAAGATAAGAAGTTCCCCAGTTTAGCTGGGAAGCTATGGTTGACATATATGCAGCCATAAATACGGCTATCAGTAACCCAAGTAAACCGGCCGGCAGATATCTTGCCATCAGTTTGGGATACATCACTCCCGGGTCAACAGTATTTTCGTATTCTTCATAGAAACTCATAAACACTGTATCTTTGGCCAGAGCTTCATTTTCAGACAGGAATTTATTCCCGGTCAGAAATTCATTCTTAGCCGGGGCCTTCTTATTTTTATAAAGTGATTTGTTGTTATATACTTCTTCAACCTTTTTAAATAATTCGGGATTTTGCTTTTCCATTATATCAGTATTCTGTGCCCTTGGAAGGATTACAAGTGCTGCCAGGGCTACAATTATCCATGGCCAGGGACGTATTGTATAATGAGCTATATTGAACCATAGAGTAGCCAGCAGGCTGTGTCTTTCATTCTTTGCAGAAAGCATACGTTGTGCTATATACCCTCCCCCACCCGGATCAGCACCGGGATACCAGCTTGACCACCACAGTATTCCCACATATGCAATAAACGCTCCAATAGTTAAAGACAGGGCCCCTCCCGTAAGTTTAGCAACTGAAATATTACCAACTTTTGGGAAAAAATCAAGTAGCTCCGGGGAGATTTTTGCGGACAGGTTTTTCAGTCCGGATATCTCAGGTAACCTCACAACCACAACCGCAAGAATGATACATCCGGACATAGCAAAAACAAACTGAAAGCTGTCGGTCCGGATTGTTCCCAGCAGGCCTGATGCCAGGGCATATACAGCTATTATTAATGCGAGTATCGTCACAAGCAAAAAAGAATCATATTGAGGCAATATAATTCGGAATATTTTTTCCATGGCTTCATGAACCCATCCCATTACAATAGCATTCATAAAAAGTCCGAGATATATTGCCCTGAATCCCCTTAAAATGGAAGCCTCCGCACCTGAATACCGGATCTCAATAAATTCAAGATCTGTCATTATACCGCTTCTACGCCATAACCTGGAGAAGAAAAAAACCGTGAGCATCCCTCCTATAGCGAGGTTCCACCATAGCCAGTTCCCTGCAATACCATTCTTTGCTACCAGCTCAGTTACAGCAAGGGGTGTATCTGCAGCAAAAGTTGTTGCCACCATGGCAGTCCCGGCTAAATACCACGGCAGATTTCTGCCTGACAAGAAAAATTGTTTTGTATCCTTCCCTGCTTTTCTTGAATAATGAGCAGCAATAATAATGATAACAATAAAAAAACCTATAATAACTGCATAATCAAAGATATTAAGCCTGGTCATTATCTAATTATTCAGCAACATTAATTATATGATCTATATAGAATATCATTTAAGATTCAACTTCACATTTTTTTCAATTTAAATATATGGATTATTGGAATAAAACAAACAAGGATAATGATAACAATAATAAGAAATCTACAGCGACAGGTAATTTTAATTAGTTATTTAACTCATAATCATAGTAATACCATTCGATTACAATTGTTGATTTTTTGTTAGATCATAGACGTCAGGAAAGCAAACAAATCTACCGGCCTACTTTTTCAATGATTTTTCAGGGCAACTGCACAGAACCCTGCTCATGAGTTTTCAAGAGCCTTTGACAAGGCTCATACATTAAATTAAGTTAATAAATATTCACAAACAGGCTTGTTAACTAAATAATTATTAATAACTTTACCACCCTTGTTAAATTTGTTCTTTAGTGTCGATAATTTATAATATCGCTATCCTGCTCTTGGCATATCTGTTGGGTTCTATACCTACTTCAGTCTGGATCGGAAAATACTTCTATAATATAGATGTAAGAGACCACGGTAGTAAAAATGCTGGATCTACAAATGCCATGAGATTACTGGGATGGAAAACCGGTCTGCTGGTTCTCTTATTTGACATTTTTAAAGGCTGGCTTGCAGTTAATCTTATCCGTCTTACTGATTATTATATTCCCGAAACGGGTGACTATATTAGTTTCCAGTTACTGCTTGGAATAGCGGCCATTATTGGACATATATTTCCGGTTTACGCAGGTTTTAGAGGAGGTAAGGGAGTGGCAACCATGCTTGGCTTTGTCCTTGCTATTGATCCAACAACAACAGCTATATGTATTGGAGTTTTTGTTGTTGTTCTGATAATTACAAAATATGTTTCACTAAGCTCAATGATAGCAGGTTTTTCATTTCCTGTTTTGGTGATTTTTGTTTTTAAAACAACTACACCCTCACTTATAATCTTTTCATTAATAGTATCAGTATTACTTCTATTTACCCACCAGAGAAATATTGAAAGACTTCTCCGCAAAGAGGAGAATAAAGCCTTGTTCCTGATGAGAAAAAAGCGAAGAGAAGCCGAAAAACTGAAAAAAATCGCATAGGTATTATAATCATTAATCTTCAGAGTTGAAATATGAATTAATTTTTGTCCTCTGGTTAAGAGTTAATACATCATAATTTGTATTTTTTTTTGTATCTTTAGTTTTTTCAGCAATAAAATTATAGCTTTGCAGCTCCATTTTTAAATATAATGTCTAACATATTAATTTTTTAATTTTTTTAAATGACGGAAAATATTAATAGTAAACTGGAAGAGAAAAAGGCTAAAGATGATATCATTGATGATAAGATAGATGATAATTCTGACAGAGCTGCAGCAAAACCTGATAGCAAAGAGACAAAACCCAAAAATAAAGCAAAAAAAGAACCTGCTAAAGAAAAAAAAGACAATAAGACAACAGATAAAAAAGTTATCCCTAAAAAATCAGCAGCTAAAAAAGTAGCTGCAAAAAAAACCCCTAAAGAAGGTATAAAAGATAAAAAATCCACTGCAAAAGCTTCAACTAAGGATGCAGAGGGTTCTAAGCCGAAAACCGCAAAAAAACCTGAAGAAGAAACTGCCCGGGAACCGGCTGGCAAAAGCAAACCATCAGCCGGAAAAAAGACCGGAGAGTTAGTATCAAAAGAAGTAAAACCAAAAGAGGGTAATATCATTGCTGAGTCTGACAAGGATTTTGACTGGGTTAATTACATGGACAACAGTGATAAATACTCTAACGAAGAAAGAAATGAATTTGAAAAGATGTATGATGATACTCTTTCAACCATAACTGATAACGAAGTAATTGAGGGAACGGTAATTTCCATGAATAAAAGAGAAGTAGTTATTAATATTGGTTATAAATCAGAGGGAGTGGTAAGTTTAAATGAATTCAGGTATAATCCGGAACTTAAAGTTGGTGATAATGTTGAGGTTTATGTAGAAAGCCTGGAGGATAAGAAAGGACAGCTGGTCCTTTCACATAAGAGAGCCAGGGCACTGAAATCATGGGACAGGGTTAATGAAGCCCTGGAAAATGATGAAATAATAAAAGGATATGTTAAATGCCGGACAAAAGGTGGTATGATAATAGATGTATTTGGTATTGAAGCATTCCTGCCGGGTTCGCAAATAGATGTCAAGCCTATCCGTGATTATGATGTATACGTTGGTAAGACTATGGAATTCAAAGTTGTTAAAATTAACTATGAATTCAAGAATGTGGTTGTCTCCCACAAAGCACTTATTGAGGCTGAACTTGAGCAACAGAAGAAGGAAATTATTGCCAAACTTGAAAAAGGACAAATCCTTGAAGGTACAGTCAAGAATATTACATCATATGGTGTGTTTATTGATTTGGGCGGCGTTGACGGATTGATTCATATTACTGATTTATCCTGGGGTCGGGTAAATCACCCTGAGGAAATCGCTGAGTTGGATCAAAAATTAAAAGTGGTAATACTTGACTTTGATGATGACAAGAAAAGGATAGCCCTGGGACTGAAACAGCTTACCCCTCATCCATGGGATTCACTGGATCCAAATTTGAAAGTTGGTGATAAAGTTAAAGGTAAGGTGGTTGTTATGGCCGATTATGGAGCATTTATTGAAATTGCCCCTGGTGTTGAAGGGCTAATCCACGTATCGGAGATGTCATGGTCACAGCATTTAAGGAGTGCCCAGGAATTTCTCAAAGTTGGTGATGAAGTTGAAGCCCAGATACTTACTTTAGATCGTGAAGAAAGAAAAATGTCACTGGGTATTAAACAGTTGAAACCTGATCCATGGGAGAAAATCGAAGAAAAATACGGATATAAATCCAGACACAAGGCAAAGGTCAGAAATTTCACAAATTTTGGCGTCTTTGTTGAAATAGAAGAAGGTGTGGACGGATTAATTCATATCTCTGATCTGTCATGGACCAAAAAAATAAGACATCCTGCTGAATTCACCAATATTGGTGATGATATTGAAGTTGTGGTCCTCGATATTGACAAAGACAACAGAAGGCTGAGCCTGGGGCATAAGCAACTGGAAGAAAACCCGTGGGATGTATTCGAAACTATCTTTATCCCTGATTCAATTCATGAAGGAACAGTGGTTGAGTTAAATGACAAGGGAGCAGTTGTTCTATTGCCATATGGAGTGGAAGGTTTTGCCACCCAGAAACATCTGGTCAGGGAAGACGGATCGGTAGCTAAGCTTGATGAAAAACTGCAATTCAAAGTAATTGAATTTTCAAAATCTGCTAATAAAATTATTCTCTCGCATACCAGGGTATATGAAACGATTAGAAAACCAGGTACTGAAACTGAAAGAAAAAGACCCCCTTCTGCTGCCGGCAAAGTTCACAAGAAAGTAAAGCAAGGTATTGAAAAAACAACATTTGGCGATATTACTGAACTGGCAGCACTGAAAACAGAAATGGAAAAAAATGAAAATAAAAAGAAAAAAGAAGAAAAAAATGCAGGTAATAATGAAAAAAGCAAATAACTTTATAAAATATATCTAAAAATTATTTTATATGGAATTCAAAATACAAAAGCATGGCAATTATACCTTAATTCAAGTATTGGAAGAAAAATTAGATACACACATTGCCCCGACTCTTAAATCTGAGTTAGTTCTGGTATCAGGTAACGGAGAGAAAAATATAATACTTGATTTAAGCAAATGTCGCTATTGTGATTCATCCGGGTTAAGTGCAATTCTGGTTGCCAACAGGCTATGTAAAAATGCCAATGGCACATTTGTGCTTACGGGGCTTAATGATGCAGTTGAAAGATTAATTACAATCTCACAGTTGGATACTGTATTAAATATAGCCAGTTCAATTGATGAAGGAGCAAAATTAATTTCAGAAGCTGAAAATTAGAATTATCCTCATTACCTTATATTATGTCTTTCTCTTTGACTGTTTTAGGTAGTAGTTCTGCAGTACCTACGTCAAAGAGAAATCCAGCGGCTCATGTACTAAATATTCATGAGCATTTTTTTTTAGTCGATTGTGGTGAAGGCACGCAGATGCAGATGAATAAATTTAACGTTAACCTTAGTAAAATAAGTCATATTTTTATCAGTCATCTTCACGGGGATCATATATTCGGACTTTTCGGGTTGTTTTCAACCTATAACCTGCTTAACAGGAAGAATGACCTGCACATTTATGCTCATCCTGAAATAAAGCATACAATAAAATACTACGAGGACAATTTTGGACAGAACCTGAGTTATAACATTATTATACACCCTTTTAAAGCAAGGATTTCAAATCTTATATTTGAGAACAAACACATGACTGTCGAAACTATTCCCCTCAGGCATAGAATCCCGACCGTCGGTTTCCTGTTCAGGGAAAAAGAAAAACCAAGAAATATAAGAAAAGAAGTTATAAAGCAATATAATATCGCTATAAAAGATATAGTCAAAATAAAGCAGGGTGCTGACTATATTACTGATTCAGGAGAAATTGTTAAAAATAATATATTAACCCTTCCTCCTTACAAAATACGATCTTTTGCCTATTGTTCAGATACTGTTTATACAGAAAAAATCATTCCGCTAATCTCAGGTGTTAACCTTCTCTATTTAGAAGCAACCTTCCTTGGTAAAGACCAGAAACTGGCAAAATTGACTTATCATATGACTGCCTTCCAGGCAGCAACACTGGCAAGTAAAGCCAGTGCTGAAAGACTGTTAATTGGCCATTTTTCAGCAAGATACAAAGATGATTCTCTGTTGCTGAAAGAAGCCAGGAGCGTTTTTGAAAATACTGATATTGTTGATGATGGTAGTACTTACACGATAACGTCAGAAAGAATTATTTAATTATATTTGAAAGCCGATTATAAAAAAAGTGATTTGTACAACCGGATAATTATATTAGACTTTGGATCTCAGTATACTCAACTGATAGCAAGAAAAATCAGGGAATTAAACGTTTATTGTGAAATACACCCATATAATATTCTTCCTGATATTAATGATACTGTAAAAGGGGTAATCCTTTCAGGAAGTCCTTTTTCAGTAAGAGATAAAAAGGCTCCTTTACCTTATTTGGAAAAGATTAAAGGAAAACTGCCTTTGTTGGGAATTTGCTATGGAGCCCAGGTTATAGCTCACTGTTATGGAGGGGAGGTATTGCCTTCAAGGTATCGCGAATACGGCAGGGCAAATCTTGAATATATTGACAGGGATTCCGGACTTCTCAATGACCTGTCGGAAAATACACAGGTATGGATGTCGCATGGGGATACAATTTCAAAAATACCTGAAGGTTATAAAATAATTGGCAGTACCGGGGATGTTAAAGTAGCAGCATATAAATCATCATCCGAAAATCTGTATGGCATCCAATTTCACCCTGAAGTGTATCATACCACAGAGGGCAAAAAAATTCTGTACAACTTTGTTGTTAATATCTGCCATTGTTTACAGAACTGGACACCCTCATTATTTATTGAATCCAAAATTATTGAATTAAAGCAGCAAATAGGTAATGATAAGGTTGTTCTTGGCCTCTCCGGGGGAGTTGATTCTACTGTAACAGCAGTATTGTTAAATAAGGCCATCGGTAAAGATCTAACATGCATTTTTGTGGATAACGGACTGCTGAGAAAAAATGAGTATGAGCAAGTGCTTGATTCATACAGACATATGGGATTAAATGTTATAGGAATAAATGCCAGGGAAAAATTCATAAGTAGTTTAAAGGGAGTGCTTGAGCCTGAAAGAAAAAGAAAGATCATAGGTAAAATTTTCATAGACATCTTTGATAAGGAGGCCGGAAAAATTAAAGACGCTAAATGGCTGGCTCAAGGCACTATATATCCTGATGTTATAGAATCTGTCTCGGTTAATGGTCCTTCGGCAACAATAAAATCTCATCATAATGTTGGCGGACTCCCCTTAAAAATGAATTTAAAAGTTATCGAGCCTCTTAAACTGCTATTTAAAGATGAAGTCAGGAAGGTTGGTATTGCGCTGAATATTGAAAAAGAAATTATAAGCCGTCATCCTTATCCCGGTCCCGGATTGGCAATCAGGATCATAGGTGAGGTAACGCCTGAGAAAATAAAAATATTGCAGGAAGTTGATCATATATTTATTGAAGGATTAAAGGAATTCGGACTGTATGATAAAGTATGGCAGGCTGCTGCTGTTCTCCTGCCTGTTCAGTCCGTAGGTGTTATGGGTGATGAAAGAACCTATGAGAATGTTATAGCCCTGAGAGCGGTATCTTCCACAGATGGCATGACAGCTGACTGGGCCCATCTGCCCTTCGAGTTTCTCGGCAAAATATCAAACAGGATTATTAATAGTATAAAAGGTATAAACAGGGTGGTTTATGATATAAGTTCCAAGCCACCGGCTACAATAGAATGGGAATAGAAACTTATAATTCTCATAATTTTATTTGGAAGTAATTGTTAAAAATTAGTATCTTTTGCATCAAAAAAATATTTTATGGAAAAACTGGAGATCAAGGCTAGTAAACATACACCTATGATTCATTACGAACCGGGGGAAAATACCTTTTCAATTTCAGGCTCCTCCTTGCCTGAAAATGTGCATGATTTCTACCGGCCCGTATTGTCATGGTTAGATGAATATGAAAATAATGTGAAATACATAAAGAAACCTTTGACAGTCATTGTTAAGTTTGCATATTACAATTCCGGCTCGATGAGATATATTGCTGAAATCTTTGCGAAAATATCAAAAATCAGCAAGAAGGGTATGAAAACAGTCGTCAACTGGTACTATGAGAAAGAGGATGAACTGCTAAAAGAAGCAGGGCAGGACCTGGCGGAACTGGTAGGATTGGATTTTAATTTCATTATATTATAGACTTGAATCCGGAGATTATTATTCTTTTTCAGAATATATAGAATATAACTTTATATATATTAATAACATTGAGTTGGTAACTCCCAAATATTTTATTCTTACCTTTGTATTAATTTTTAATTACTAAACTTATCAAGGTAATTTATGCGAAATTCCAGGGTATTTTTACATATATTACTTGTTCTGCTACTGTTTGTTCATAGAATAACCAATTCTCAGGAAATTTATGAACAGGCCCTGAAATTTGGGAGGGTGCTGGAATGGATTGACAGGTATTATGTGGATTCGGTTGATCAGAAAAAGCTGGTAGAAACTGCCATTATTGAAATGCTTAAAGACCTTGACCCGCATTCATCTTATCTAACAAAGAAAGAGGCTATTGAGACTGATGAACCTCTCCAGGGAAACTTTGAAGGTATTGGAATATCTTTTACTATTTTATATGATACGATATTTGTAATATCTCCGATTTCAGGAGGTCCCTCTGAAAAGGTGGGTATTCTTGCAGGAGACAGGATAGTCAAGGTAGAAGGGGAAAATGTTGCAGGCACAGGCATAACCAATAATGATGTGTACAGGTTGCTGCGGGGAGAAAAAAACACAAAAGTGACAATTTCGGTTCTAAGAAGAAATGTTAATAAATTGCTTGATTTTACAATAACCAGGGACAAAATTCCGATATACAGCATCGATGCTTCCTATAAAGTAAAAAGCGATATAGGTTGCATAAAAATTAACAGATTTTCGTTGACTACTATAGATGAATTCAGGGAAGCTATAGAAAAGCTTAAAGAACAAAACGTCGATAACCTTATACTGGACCTGACTGGTAATGGAGGCGGATACCTTGACGTTGCCATTAAACTTGCAGACCAGTTTCTGGATGAAAACAAACTCATTGTATATACTGAAGGTATAAATAATCCGAGAAGAGACTATGTGACCACATTTAAAGGAGTTTTTGAAAATGGAAATATCCTGATACTTATAGATGAAGGTTCAGCGTCGGCAAGTGAAATAGTGGCGGGAGCAATTCAGGACTGGGACAGGGGAATTATTGTAGGACGCAGGTCATTTGGAAAAGGGCTGGTGCAGCGACCATTAAGGTTGCCTGATTCATCAATGGTCAGACTAACGGTTGCAAGATATTACACTCCGACAGGCAGGTTGATACAAAAACCTTATGACATGAGTAAGACAGAATATGATAAGGATATAATCAACAGGTATAATAATGGAGAACTGTCTCATCAGGACAGTATCCATTTTCCTGATTCACTAAAATATAATACGCTTAAAAATGGAAGGATTGTTTATGGTGGAGGTGGAATTATGCCTGATTTCTTTGTGCCTATTGACACATCTTTTTATTCCGATTATTACAGGGATCTTCTAAGACAAGGTATATTAAACAGGTTTGCCCTGGATTATACTGATAAAAACAGGGATCATCTAAAAAGCAAATACACTACATTTGATGATTTTAGAGACAGTTTTGTAATATCTGACAGATTATTTAATGAATTTACCGATTTTGCAAAACAGGAGGACCTGGAAGCCGACAAGTCAGCAATAGCAATATCCGGAGAAAGAATAAGACTTCTTATAAAAGCATATATTGGACGTGACCTGTGGGGAACCAGTGAGTTTTATGAAATAGTAAATGAAAAGGATTTAAAGTACCAGAAAGCAATTGATATACTGGAGAACTGGGAATACTACGCGACCTTGCTGATGAAAAAAATCTGATTTGCAAATAAGTAATAATGAATCCCGGCTTAAAATTTAGCAGTACCGGTTTGTTAAATTTAAATCATTGAATTTCATAATCTTATTTTGTATGTTAATAAGAGCTTTTAAAAATTCCGGTGAACTTATTCATATTTACTGAAATTTGGTTATATTTAAAACTAGAATTGAGCCTGAATCTTATTCTTTATTTGTATTATATTAATTTGGCAAATTTTTAAAAGACAATATTTTTTATATATTTGTTGAACTTTAATTGATTTTATACATTAAATCGAACGATTCGCTAATATAGAAGGCTTTTATGGGCTTTAATATAAAAGACTATTATGACAATATAAGCAAAGGTGATATACTTCTTGCCTACAAAGGCAGTATTACCTCCGAACTCATTAATGATGTTCTCGAAGCAGTTGAAAAGAAGCTCGAGGAAGCCAATGAATTGAGCAAAACCAGAAAAAAACTCTATAACGTTCTGGTAGAAAGCCTGCAAAACCTTTATCATCATATTGAAGAGACCCATGAAGGAATAACTGAGGAGCTTGATCCGAAATTCGGACTTGTAGTAATTGAAAGAGAAGACGGGATGTACAAAGTTACTACGGGTAATTTTATCAATTCCACTAAAATAAAATTTCTTAAGGAAAAAATTGATAAAATTAATTCGCTTTCAAAAGATGAATTAAAAGATATGTACAAATTTATTTTAAATCATCAGAAGTTATCTGCAAAGGGAGGGGGCGGATTAGGACTGGTTGATATAGCAAGAAAGACGGGGAGCAAGCTGGAATATATATTTCATAATTATGATAATAATTACTATTTCTTTAATTTAGTAATTAAAGTATAACCTAAGAGAAGATGTAAATTACTAGATATGGAATCAATTTTTATAGAAGGAACACTGAAAACACCTACGGTAAAATTCGACGGCAAGACAGGAGTTGTTGAAATCAAAGGCAGATCCATTCCCGAGAACTCGATAGAATTTTACAAACCGCTGGTAGACTGGTTGGAAGAATATGCTAAAAAACCTCTTGAAAAAACGCAGGTAAATGTCCAGCTGGAGTATTTTAATACCAGTTCATCCAAGTGTATACTGGACGTATTTAAAAAGCTCGAGGCTATACACAAGTCGAAACATGATGTAGTAATAAACTGGTACTATGAAGAAGATGATGAAGACATGCTTGAGGCAGGGGAAGATTATGAATCGATTATCAGGGTTCCTTTTAAAATGATTGAAATTGTCGATTAGTTCCTTTTCCATCTGCTGCTTAAATGTTCCATAAAATCCAGAAATCTCTTCAGTCCCCTTAAATATAGTATTGAAAATAAGATAAAAGACATTGTCCAGATTACAATGATATTAATCCAAAATGTACTATAATACTTGCCAAATGCTTTTTTCCTGGGAGAATAAAAATGAGCTTTCACAAATTTGTTTTCTGGATCCAGATATATAGGATCTATTTTTTGATATAGATGTCCTTTGTATTCTATTATTCTTACAACTTCATTGCTGTTTTCAACAAATTCAGTAAGTCTGTCATTATGGTAGTCCCTTTTAAGCTGGATAAATTTTTGTTTCATTTTAGGAGTTTTCTCTAAATCACGCTTTACATCGTTGCTTATTTTATCCCATTTGTTATATACCCTTATATAAAGTCTGTT